>JALNZQ010000027.1 GCA_023229165.1 Methanothrix sp. | reverse complement strand
GGTCCCCGCCAGGCAAGAGGAGCCTGCATCGGAGATAATCGGGCCGATAGTGCTCTCGGGCTCACCATCCTCCCATTACGATCTCAAATTACGGCGATCGAATGCAGGCATGGGTGAATATATTGCAGTAGTCAAGGTAGAGGATCTGGCGTTTAACGTATTGAGCGATATCGGGGACAGGACAATCAAAGTAAAATAATTTTTTCAGGGGCGGCTATGTTTTTCAGTCCCGCCCCCGCTCTTTTTTAGCTCCTGCTGATCATAGTGCCCACGCCTTCCGTGGTGAGCAGCTCCAGCAGTATAGCGTGATGCTTTCTGCCGTCTATGATGTGGGCTTTCTCCACTCCGCTTCGCACCACGGCAACGCATGCTTCCACTTTCGGGATCATGCCGCCCTTGATGACGCCCTCCGCCACCAAGCGGTCGAAGTCGGAGGCAGGAAACTCGGAGATGACGCTTGCCGGGTCGTCCGGATTCATGCGCACACCCTCCACATCGGTGATGGAGAAGAGCTTCTTGGCCCTCATGGCCACGGCCACAGCTCCTGCCACGGTGTCGGCATTAACGTTTAGGTTATTGCCCTGGTCGTCTGCGGCAATGGGCGAGATGACGGGGATATAGCCCTTGCCGGCCATGATCATGAGTATCTCCGGATCCACTTTTTCCACATCGCCTACGAATCCCAGGTCCACAGGCTCCATGCCCTCTACCTTGAGCAGTGCCTTCTTCCTGGCCTTAAGGAACATGCCGTCCTGACCGGATAGGCCAATGCCCTTGCCTCCGTGCTTGCCGATGAGGTTGACAAGCTCCGCATTGATGTTGCCGAGCAATACCATGCGTGCAATGCCCAGTGTCTCTTTATCGGTGACACGCAGGCCCCCCACAAACTCCGCCTTCTTGCCGAACTTCTCCATGGCCTGGGAGATCTCAGGGCCGCCGCCGTGCACAATGATGGGATGAATACCGATGTAGCGGAGTAGCACCACATCCCGGATGAAATCCTCCAGCACGGCGCGATCAGACATGATGGAGCCACCTATTTTGAAGACCATGATGCTGTCGTAGAACTCACGAATGTAAGGCAGTGCCTCAATGAGCACCTGTTCTCTTTTAACTGTCACAACTCACACCCCTCTATTCGATGGACATCAACACGTCGCCGGGAGTGACGGTAGTCCCTTCATTGATGTAGATCTCTTTTACCGTTCCATTCTTATTGGCCAGGACGTTCTGCTCCATCTTCATGGCCTCTAAAACGGCCACTGCATCACCCTCGGCCACCTTGTCGCCCTTCTTGACCTTGTAACGGATGATAACGCCCTGCATGGGCACGGTTAATCCATCCCTGGGAGCTTTGGGCACAGCCTCTTCAATGGTCATGCCGGCCGGGGCAACCTTGACCAGATAAGACTCACCATCGATCTCTACATTAAGGGCCATGGGCTCTGCCTTCAGAGGAGCTGACGCCACTGCAGCGGGCTGCTTTTTGACCAGTTGCTCTTCCACAGCCGCGCCCTGCAGGAACTTGAGGGCAACTTGAGGATAGAGGGCATAAGTGAGATAGTCTTCTTCCTGTTTGGCCAGTCCCTGAGCATCGACTGCTTTCTTGGCGTTTTCATATTCCGGCGGCAGCAGATCTGCGGGGCGCACAGTGATGGGCTCCTCGTCGCAGAGGACCTTCAGCCTGACCTGGGGATCGATCATGGCCGGCGACTTTCCGTAAAGGCCCTTGACATAGTCTCTGACCTCTTTGGGGACCATCTTATATCGATCGCCTGTGATGACATTAAGAACTGCCTGCGTGCCCACTATCTGGCTGGTGGGTGTGACCAGGGGCGGATATCCCAGGTCCTTTCGAACCTTCGGTATCTCCGCCAGCACCTCTTCCCACTTATCCATCGCCTTCTGCTCGATGAGCTGCGATACCAGATTGGAGAGCATGCCGCCCGGAACCTGGTAGATCAGGACATTGGTATCCACGCGCGCCGTGATGGGGTTGAAGACGGGCGCATAAATCTCCATGATCTTCTCGAAATATCTCTTGATCTCGGTAAGAAGCTCCAGATCCAGGCCCGTGTCGTAGGGCGTTCCCTGCAGCGATGCCACCAGGCTCTCTGTGGCGGGCTGAGAGCTACCGCCGGAGAGTGGCGACATCGCCGTATCCAGGATGTCGACTCCTGCCTGGCAGGCATGGAAGTAGCTCATCTGGGCCATGCCGCTGGTGCAGTGCGTATGGAGATTCACCGGTAGGTTGACCTCCTTTTTCACAGCCCGGATAAGGTCGTAGGCATTTTGAGGGTTTATCAGTCCGGCCATATCCTTGATGCAGATCGAGTCGCATCCGAGCTCTGCGAGCCGCACGGCAAACTGCGCGAAGCGCTCATTGCTATGTACAGGGCTGATGGTGTAGCTGATGCCTCCCTGAACGTGCTTGTCCATTTTTTTTGCAGCTTTGATCGACCGCTCCATGTTACGAATGTCGTTCACGGCATCGAATATCCTGAAGATATCGACGCCGTTAGTGGCCGCTTTCTGCACAAACTTGTCCACTAAATCATCGGCATAATGCCTGTACCCGACCAGGTTCTGCCCGCGAAGGAGCATCTGCATCGGAGTATTTGGCATGGCCTTCTTTAATGCCCTAAGCCTTTCCCAGGGATCTTCGTTCAGGTACCGAATGCAGGTATCGAACGTCGCTCCGCCCCATGTTTCCAATGAGAAGAAACCAACCTGGTCCATCTTCTCTGCTATGGGTAGCATGTCCCTGGTCCTCATCCTGGTGGCCAGAAGAGACTGGTGAGCATCCCTAAAAACCGTGTCTGTAAGCTTAACCCTGCCCATGAAGATCTTCTCCTAAACGGTCCTTCTTCCTTAAAACCCCATCGCTTTTTGCTTTTAATTCTCCAGCACAACCACGGATAAGTTATATAAAGCTAATGGCAAGCTCATCAGGTAATTCTATCTCATAATATGTCTCTAACGAAAGTCTGCACGAGTTGAGGCGGGCGCTCTCAATTTCGAATTCAGAAATACTCGCTCTTTTTCGTAGCTGTTTTCTTTTCATTATTGCCGATAGTTGTCTTGATGTCGAAATCGTTGGATAAAATAATAATCCGCTGCGTTTTGAAGAATTATGGGCAAAACGCAATGCTTTGCTTTGCATTGTTTTCCTGCAGACCGCTGAGAATATCTGTCAGGTTATCTTTTAAATTGGTCTTCAGTTATGTCAAATTTAGTACTTCTAAATCCTGCGATATTTGTTTTGTTAACATGTATATGGGCGGATGATCTCGTTTTGTACATATGTGTCCATCTAAAGCGTCTATTAATACTAGGATACATTATTTAGTAAATCGGAGTATCTATGAGACTTAGAGTTGTCAGCGCAAGAAATGAGATTCCAAATCTCAACCCTAATGAAAAGACCGTTCACCTGGCTTTCCGCGCCAGCAATGTAGACTTCCTCAATCTGATGCAAAGATGCCCCCGGCTGAGGATGATTCAGGTACCACCCTCCTACCGCAAGACCATGTCCAATGCCATCCAGGTATTCCTGGATATGCAGGGCATTGAGCTTCTGGAAGGAGATGTATGGGGCCACCGAAAGGATCTGGATGAGTACTTCACCGTGGACGACACCACCATGGAAGAGATCCGCTCCATGGCTGCCAACGGTGCCAGCATGGACGATGTAGCCAATCAGATTCAGAAGAAGGCCAGAATCGGCCCGGAGCTGATCAAGTACATCGTCAAAAGCAAGATCATCGCTTGAAATTTGATTACGGGCCGGATTGCCGATCCGGCTCTACCCTATATTCCGATCTTTTTTATCCCTTTGGAAAAGTAAATGAATCGAATCAACGATATTAGGGATACTATGATCAAAAAAATCATGATAGCCACCGATGGATCGGATACGAGCAAGAAGGCAGCAATGATCGGCATAGACATCGCGCACCGCGCAAACGGCAGCGTTACTGCGGTCTATGTCATGGAGATCCTGCGCCTGGCTCACCTGCCGGGATATGCTACCATTCCGGGACTAAAAGAGAAGGTTTTAGAGCTCATACAAGAGGAGGGGAGCCAGGCAACGCAGTTCGTTGAAGACCATGCGCAGATAATGAACGTATCCTGCCACAAGATCGTGGCTCGGGGAAATCCAAGTGAGGAGCTTCTCAAGATCTCCCAGAGCCAGGAGATAGACCTGCTTATCATGGGCAGCTTGGGTCGCACAGGCATGGAAAAAATTCTCCTGGGGAGCGTTGCCGAGAAAGTGGTTTTGCAGTCCACAATTCCGGTGCTCTTGGTTAAAGGAGATTAAAATCGATGAAGATCCCTACCATTTTGTCTGCTTTGAAGTATCCGTAAACAGGGTAATTGCCCGGACCCGGAGTGAAATGCAGGCTATTGCCGCCATCGCTTGCAACAATTAAGCCGGAGGCCACATTCAGATATCCAATGATTCGGTAGTCTGAATCAAGGCTTGCCGCACCGTGCAGCTGATCGGAGCCCGTTCCCGTGCTCGATGCAAAGGGATCGCCGCCCACCCATGCATTCCCGATGCCTTTGTTAAAGAGATTCTCTGCAGCCGCTTCTACGGGACGCTTCTCAACCTGGGCCAAGCCGAGAGGAAGCATAGTCAGCAATAATGCTGATACCAGTAAGACCAATATCGCCTTTGCAAACATCCTCATATATTTTCACCTTCCTGGATATATTTTGGATAGAATTAATGCACTCTAGGTTATGCATTCTGTATTTCTTGATTATGCATTCTATCTCATATTGTTTTCCCCACGAGGTGCACCCAGGCATCACCTGGCTTTCCGGGAACGATCGGTTTGGAGGATTTTCGTCAGACGGGCAGAAGCATAAGAGCGATCCTGCTCACAGGCACCTCCTGTGCTACAATTGTGGGAGCCACTTACACAACCTCCGCACACGCCCTCTCCTCGCAGCTCACAATCCGCCCATCCCTAAGGGAGTACATCTTCTCAGCCCGACGTGCCAGATCCAGATTATGCGTCACCACCACCAGCGTGAGGCCCCTCTTATTCAGCTCGGAAAAGAGACCGAAGATCATCTCCGAAGTGACTGAGTCCAGGTTTCCGGTGGGCTCGTCCGCCAATATGATTTTGGGATCGTTGATGATAGCCCGGCCTATGGCCACCCGCTGCATCTCGCCTCCCGATAGCTGTCCGGGCAGGTGATCGCCCCGATCGGCCAGCCCCACCATCTGCAGTACCTCATCGATCCTCTTCTTGCTGCCGCTCTTCTTGCTAAAGAGCAGGGGTAGCTCAATGTTCTCGCGGGCTGTGAGCGTGGGCATGAGGTAGAACTGCTGGAAGACAAAGCCGATGTTCTCCCGGCGCAGCTTTACCAGGTCGCGCTCCTTTAGGCCCGCTATCTCGATGCCGTTCAGCCGCAAACTGCCGCTGCTGGGTGTGTCCAAGCAGCCAAACATGTTCAAGAGGGCGGTCTTGCCCGAACCGGAGGGGCCGATGATGGAGATAAACTCGCCCGCCTCGACGCTAAAGTCCACATTCCTGAGGGCTTGGATCTCCTCTCTGCCCCGCAAGTAGACTTTGCACAGCCCCTTGGCCTCAATTATGCCGCTCATTCAAAGCCACCCCGGATAGCCTCCATGGGCGAGAGCCTTGAGGATTTAACGGCCGGATAAATGCCGCAGACCAAGCCCAGCAGCACTGAGAAGGCCAAGGCAAAGCCCACCAACTGCGGGCTGTAAGAGATGAGCGATCCGCCTGGGGAGTAGGGCAGCATGCCCTTCACGAAGCTCTCAATTATGCTTGAGCCCACCACCGCCGCCACAGTGCCCAGAATGCCGCCGAGCAGAGTAATGAAGACCGTCTCCGCCAGAACCATTCTTGCGATGTCCAGGCCCGAGGCACCAATAGCTTTCATCATGCCGAACTCCCGTGTCCGCTCATTTACAGACATGAGCAGGGTATTGATGATGCCAAAGGCGCTGATGATAAGAGCAATGGCTATTACCGTGAGCAAAAGCGAGCGGGCCGAGCCGGCCAGGTTCATGATGGTGCCCATGATCTGGGTCATGGTGACCACCTGAATGTCCGGGATCTTTTCCATCTCCTGGGAGACGGCGGCGATGCGGCTCACATCCCGCACCTTGACGGCTATGGTGGTGATCATGCCCTGCTTATTGAAGACACGCTGCGCTTCTTTTAAGGGGAAGAAGTGGAACTGGTCGTCCTGGTCACCAGTTCGATCCAGGATGCCCACGATGGTGAAGTTCTCCTTCTTCGGTCCTACAGGCAGCACCTGACCCACGCTCAGGTTCTCCTTGTCTGCCAGACCCCGGCCTACCAGCATGACGCCCTTCTCATTATCTGAAAAGAATCTGCCCTCTACTGTCCACCAGGGCTTGAGCTTTCTCGTCTCTTCCATGTTGATGCCGTAGATGATGTGCGGCGTGCTGACACCTGTCTTCTCGTCCTTTTTCATAAACTGATGCAAAAGCATGGGCGAGGCCAGCTCCACGCCAGCAATTGTGCTCACATTCTGATAATCGGAGTCAGAGAGATACTTGGGAATCACACCGCCATGCATGATCAAGGAGGCCGCCTCGTAGGGGCAACCCTTGGGCACAGCCAGAATGTGAACGCCCAGGCTGTTTACTTCTTTGGAGAGTTCCTTTTCATAACCGGAATTCAGAGCTAGAAGGCTGAAGAGAACGGAGATGGCTATGGCCACACCGATAACTGTAAGCATGGTTCGGCCCCTCCTGCGCTGCAGGTTCTTGGCAGCCAGAGTAAAAAAGTTCATTGATAGACTTCTCCGCCGATCTCTACCATCTTGCCGATGATCTGAGGATCTCCGTTCTTTAGAGTGACCTCTCCATAGACCTTGGCATCTTCGCCGCTCTTCTGGGGTATGGCGAAGTTATTGGGCAGAATATCAACGTAAATGCTCCCTGTTTTGTCATCCAGGACAAACCAGCAGCCTGCACCGCATTCCAGCTCGATCTTGCCCTCTACCACTACCATCTTGCCGTGATAGGCGGTCTCATTCTCAAAAATTTCAGAAATCTTCACTTCTTCTGCCTTAAGCTCGGCAGGCTCGTTCTTGGCCAGGACGGTTTGCATGGCTAACGATGTCAATAGCAGCAGAATCAGCGATCCGGTTATTACGCATAGTCTCATCTTTAATCACCAATTGATCCTATCAGGTACGAGTGCCATTATTGCGACAATCAACGGCTTTTCCGCAGGGCAAAGGCGTCCCCCCTACCTGCGATCGAGAACCGCTTCAATCAATATCAAGACGCTGTTTGCAGAGCAATACCCAGAAATTGCCAATCACAATTGTGAACAAAAAAATACGACTATTATCGTATATAAGGATTATGTCGGAATAGTTCTCACTGCAAATAGTTGTCGATGCTGACTAACTTCTCCACATCGCTCTTGCTGATGCAGGCCTCCCTGACTACCTTCTCCTGCACCTCGATGGGGGCATGACTTCTCAGAGCCAGGGCCAGGCAGTCGCTGGGCCTGGCATCTATCTCGCTCTGTTTGCTATCGCTCTTGATGGTGAGGCGAGCGTAGTAGATGCCGCCGTCCAGATCATCGATGAGCACGTTGGTTATGCTGGCGGAAAGGCATTCCAGGACGGAGATAAAGAGATCATGAGTCATGGGCCGGGGCGACAGTTCCCCGGAAAGGGCATGATGAATGGAGACTGCCTCGGACAGCCCCACGAATATGGGCACGATCCTCGCCGACTCATCCTCCAGAAGGACCACAGGTACAGGCGCGCTTTCTTCCGATTCGGCGATATAGACCCCTTTGACCCTGACGGGAACTGGTGCCACCATGACATCATCTTCTGCGCCCATATTATAAAACTCCAGCCATCTAAATCCGTATCATGCTCATTTCAGTTCATATCTATGCCGATTCTCACACAGACACCCTCGATATCCCAGTCTTTAACCAGCTTTCCCTGCAGTTTCAGTCCCAGGCCCAACTCGAAATCGATAGCTCTAACCTCGCTGGCAATATGCTCCTTCTTTTGCAGGGCTAAGTCGAGGATCGGCTTGCTCTCGATATCGACGATGGCCCGGATCTGATCTTCCACGCGCAGATCCAGCTCCTTTCTCATGTCCTGAATGCGGCGAATGATCTCGCGGGCATACCCTTCCGCCTCAAGCTCGGGTGTGAGAGTGATGTCCACGAAGACAAATCCCCGGGAAAACTCAGCCGCAGGCAGATTTTGCGACGGCAATTCCTTGATCGCCACCATCTCGGCCGTTATTTTATACTCCTTTCCAGCGATTGATACGGTCGCTTCGCCTGCATCCAGTTGCCTCTTGACCTTCGCGGGGTTGGCGGCTGCTATGGCCTCGACGACCATCTTGGCTTCGCCCTTGTAGACCGGACCGATCTTCTTATGAACAGGTGCGATCTCCAGGTCCATCTTTGGCTTTTCTCCGGCAGCGAGCACGGTTATCTTCTTGGAGTTGGTCTGGCCCTTGAGAACATTTTCCAGGCCACCCAGGTCAACGGCCTCTTTGGCCGGTGCTATCAAGATTTCCGAGACCGGCCAGCGTAATTTGCGGCCACCTTTCTGGCGGGCATTGGAGGCGGCCATGGAGACCTCTCTTACCAGTGCCATGCTCTCTTCCAGGTGCTTGTCTATTCGCACCGGATCGGCTTTGGGCCACAGGCACATGTGCACCGATTGCGGCGCACCCTCGTCCAGTCCCTTTACCAGATTCTGGTAGATGGACTCGGAGATGAAGGGCGTAAACGGAGCCATTAGCCTGGAGAGTTTGACCAAAACCTCATAGATGGTGGCGTAGGCTGCGAGCTTGTCCGGATTATCCTGCTCAATCCAGGTGCGGGGCCGCACCAGCTGGATGTACCAGCGGGAGAGATCTTCCAGTATGAAGTCGGATATGGAGCGTACAATACGATGCAGCTGGTAGACCTCCATATCTTTTGTGACATCCTCGATCAGGCTGTTTATGCGGGATAAAATCCAGCGATCCTCGGGGCGCAGATTGCTCTCGTACCTGGAAAGATCCGCCTTGCCGGCATCGAACTTATCCAGGACCATGTAGGGCAGAGCAAAGCGATAAGCATTCCAGAATATGTTGAGCATGCGAGAGGTGTTCTCCACGGCATCCCAGGAGAAGTGCAGATCCTCCCAGGGGGCATTGGCTCCCAGCACATAAAAGCGCAGGATGTCTGCGCCAAATTTCTTCACGACCTCCTCCGGCTGGACGATGTTTCCTATGCTCTTGGACATCTTCCTGCCCTGGTCGTCCAAGGTAAAGCCGTGCATGAGAACGCTCTTGTAAGGCGCTCTGCCAAAGGAGACCATGGAGGCCCCCAGTTGAGAGTAGAACCAGCCGCGCGTCTGGTCATGCCCTTCCGTGATGAAATCGGCCGGCCACCAGTCCGAGAAATCCTCTTTGTGGCTGGGGAAGCGCAAGGTGGCCCAGGAGGCTACCGCACTGTCAAACCAGACATCAAAGACATCCGGAGAGCGTTTCATTTTGCCGCCGCAGGGGCAGTCCAAGAAGACCTGGTCCACATCCGGCCGGTGCAGATCGACGAGCTTTTCACCGCTTCGCTCCTCGAGTTCTGCCGCAGTGCCGATCACCTCCAAATGGCCGCAGGCCGGGCAGGTCCAGATGGGCAGAGGAATTCCCCAGTATCTCTGCCGGGAGATGCACCAGTCGCGGGCATTCTTGATCCAGTCCGAAAAGCGAGCCGATCCTGCCCACTCCGGATACCAGGTTATGCGCGAGACCTCATCGAGCATTTTGTCCCGCAGATCGGATATTCGCAAAAACCACTGGCTAGTGGCGATGAAGATAATGGGCGTCTTGCAGCGCCAGCAATGGCCGTAGCGGTGCGCGAGCCGTCCCTGAGACAATATTCTGCCCTGCTCTTCCAGATCGGCGATAACTTCGCTATCGGCTTCCTTGACATACAGGCCCTGATACTTCGCGCCTGCCTCGGCCGTGTAGCGTCCGTCTCCGCCCACGGGACAGAAGATCTCCATATGATTTTTCATCCCCAGCTCGTAGTCCTCGAGGCCGTGGCCGGGAGCGATGTGCACGCAGCCGGTGTTCTCTGCCGTCACGAAGTCGGCAGCATAAACCTTGTGCAGGATATCTTTTTGACGGGGGACCATGTCACCCAAGGGGTGGCTGTATGTGAGCTCCTGCATCTGCTGGGCTGATAGGGCACAAAGCAACTCATAGTCTTGATATCGGCCGATCTTGAGCACCGGCTCGACCAGATCCGAGGCCATGATGAGGATCTCGGCCTTTCCATCCTTCCAGGCTCGCACCTTGGAATATTGGAAGGTGGGGTTGACCGCCACGGCTACATTGGCGGGAATGGTCCAGGGCGTGGTGGTCCAGATGACTATGTAGGTGTTCTCTTCACCTAGCACTGGGAACTTGACATAGATGGAGTAGTCGGTCTCATCCCAGTACTCCACCTCGGAGTCGGCAATGGCCGTCTGGCAGCGCGGGCACCAATTTACCACCCGCAGGCCCCTCTCCAGGAGGTTATTCTCATGCGCCTTCTTAAGAGTCCACCATGCAGCCTCAAGATACTCATTCTTGAGCGTCATGTAGGGATCTTCCCAGTCCAGCCAGGCGCCCAGGATCTGAAACTGAGCCGTCATATCGTCTTTTTGGCGCAGCGCGAACTCCTTGCACCTCTGTATAAACTTATCGACGCCGTAAGCCTCGATATCCTTCTTATTTCTAAAGCCGAAGGATTCCTCTACCTTGACCTCGATGGGCAGGCCGTGCATATCCCAGCCCGCCCTGTCCTTGACCTCAAAACAGTTCATGGACTTGTAGCGCAAAACGGTGTCCTTGATCACCTTGTTCCAGGCGGTGCCCAGGTGTATGCGCCCCGTGGTGTAGGGCGGTCCATCCACGAAGAAGAACTTCTTGCCTCCCACCCGCAGCTTTCTGACCTTGCGGTAGGTTTGCTCCTTCTCCCACAACAATCTGATCTGGTTTTCTAGATCCTCTGCATTATACTGTCCAGCCACCTCGGTGATCACAGGAAATCCTCCAAAAAACGATTGCCATCATGTTACGCATCTATATTTAGCCTTTGTTGCTTTGCAGCAATATTGATATAATGACGGCACGAATCATTTCTCAGGAGGAGTTATTTATTAAAGAGGAGATCTGGATCGAGAAGTACCGGCCTGAAAAGCTGGATGACATTGTGGGCCAGGACGAGATAATCCGCCGTCTCAAGTCCTATGTAAAGACCAGAAACCTGCCGCATCTTCTGTTCTCCGGGCCGCCGGGCGTGGGCAAGACGGCCGCCTCCATCTCCATCGTCAAGGAGATCTTTGGCGAGACCTGGAGAAACAATTTCATCGAGCTGAATGCCAGCGATGAGCGGGGCATAGACATCATCCGCCACAAGGTCAAGGACTTCGCCCGCATGGCACCGCTCGGGGTAGCTGATTTTAAAGTCATATTTCTGGACGAGGCCGATGCCCTGACCAACGATGCTCAGAGTGCTCTGCGGCGCACCATGGAGCGCTACTCGGCCACAACCAGGTTCATACTATCCTGCAACTACTCCTCCAAGATCATTGAGCCCATCCAGTCTCGCTGTGCCGTCTACCGCTTCAAGCCCCTCTCGGCCGCGGCCGTCAAGAAGCGCATTAAATTTATCGCCGATGAGGAAAAGCTGATAGTATCCGAGGAGGGCCTCTCCGCCATTGAGTATGTTGCCGGCGGAGATATGCGAAAAGCCATCAATGCCCTACAGGCTGCCGCCCTTTTGGACGACACGGTGGACGAGGAGACGATTTACCAGATCACATCCACTGCTAAGCCTGAGGAGATCCGAAATTTCATAAAGACGGCTCTTTCCGGAGACTTCGTGGGGGCGCGAGCGGCATTGGACGATCTGCTGCTCTCCAAGGGGCTCTCCGGCCAGGACGTGGTGGTCCAGATTCACCGGGCCATGCTGGACCTGGATATACCGGACAGGGACAAAGTCAGACTGATCGACCGCATCGGTGAGATCGATTTTCGCATGACGGAAGGCGCTAACGAGAGAATTCAGCTGGAAGCACTGCTTGCTTACTTTGCCCTGAGCGCTGCCTGAAGTCACCGGACTAAGATCGCGCGCACCGGAGAGGCTTCTGCATCTTTTATGCTCAGAGGAAGACAGATAAGAGAATATCTGCCGCTTGGTACTGCCGCAAGATCGATGCCCTCCAGGATGAGGACATCATTTTCCAGAAGAGTGCCATGCACGGGCAGAGAGTCGTCCCCATATTTATCTACGGAGAGATAGTCGATCCCCACCAGGCTGACCCCCATGACAACGCAAAGCTGAGCTAAGCCTAACGAAAGGCTGACAAAATCTTCCGAGAAAGCGACTTGGTGCATGAGCCTCTTTTTGGAATTGCCGGTCTTGAAGAGCAGAGCCTGACCTTTATCAATCTTGCAGCCCTGCAAGCTGGACGGCAGGATAGGTCCCTCTCCCGGAACGGAGATGACCTCGGCCGGGATGATGAAGCGCTTCAGGGAATACTGTTCCTGGCACCTGCCGCTCTTTAGCAGATGGGAGGGAAAATCCAGATGAGTGCCGGCATGTGAGCAGAAGGCTATGGCGGATAGACTATAGTCATTCCCTTCATCCAACCTTGCCATCCACTCCCGAAAGTAGGGCCTGTCTCCTGGATAGGCGGGCACCGTGTTTAGCGGCGCACTTATATCGTAAATTTCCTTAAAATCCAACGGATTGTTAAGGATGATTTCAGATACAAGAGGCATGGGACGAAATCGTTTTTCATGCTATTTAAATGGACTTCATTTCTGATCGGCATCTGCCAGTTTCAGTTTGCCGCCAAAGACTTATAACGCCAAAGAAATACTGTCGTTCTCATGAAAAATCTGGGCACCACGGACAGGCTTTTGAGGGTAATTCTGGCAGAGATATGCATCCTTGTGGCCTTCTTTTGGGTAACTACGGAGTGGCAGATTCCCCTTTACCTGATCGCTGGAGTGATGCTGCTTCAGGCGGGCACGGCAACTTGCAGCGTCTACACCTTGCTGGGCTGGAACAGATGCGAGATCGTCCGGCGCAAAGACAAGAATCTGATGACGGCCTTCGTTGTCGTGGCCCTGCTGCTGGCTGTAGCCGGCAGCTATGCCAGCGCGATGCTGACCAAGAACATTTTTCTGGAGGATTTGGGCAGCGTAAATGAGTCCTATAACCTGGCGCTGCATTCCCTCGACCAGGGTCAGAGAGATAATGCAGCAGATGACTACGGAAATCTGGAGAGCGCTTTTGGGGCTTTTTCCAAGAAGTACAGCAAATACAGGCCGCTGACGGTCAAGTTCGACGGCAATTTCACTATTGAGATGAACAACATATCTGCGGCGATATCCGGATCGAAGGAAGATATCCTGCAAGGCAATCTCACGCGCGGTCGTGATGAGCTGAAGAAGGTAGAGCCGGATATTCAAAGGATGCAAAATAGATAAAAGAGGTTTGTCGGCCTTGCCTTCCTCAGAAGCCTTTTTTATTTCCTATCTAAGACCTTGATAAGATGATAACCGAACTGGGTCTTCACAGGCCCCAGGATCTTGCCCTTCACGCCCTCGAAGGCGGCCTTCTCAAACTCCGGGGCCATTTTGCCCTTGCCAAACCAGCCCAGGTCGCCGCTGCTTTTGCCGGAAGGGCACAGCGAGTATTTGCGAGCCATCTCGGCAAAGTTCTCCTGCCCCGTGGCCAGCTTTTCTGCAACCTCTTTTGCTTTCTTTTCCGTCTTGCACAGGATGTGAGCAACATGTACTTCTTTTACCATGGGCCGAGTGTGTGGAAATGGAGAGATAAAAAGCTATTCGATGATCTCCTGCACCCGGCCCACCTGTCCGTCCTGCAGCCTCACTTTTATCCCGTGGGGATGAGTTGGGGAACTGGTCAGTAGCTCCTTGACGATGCCGCGCGTCCGCTTGCCGGTGCGCTGGTCGTTCTTGAGGACGACGTCCACTGTCAGGCCGGGGCGAATGTCTTTCCTATGCTGTCCGTTTTTTACCATTATCCAGATACCTCTATTCATGTTTACCAAATCCTGGCATAAAAAGGATTTCCATTCTTCATCAGCTTCTCACCACAGGTGCTCAACCGGAGACTCTTAACCGCCAACTAAAAATATCTATAACGATTACATAGGTAGTTTGTCGCTTCATGCCATGATAGGGTGGCGGGCGTGCCGTGGGCTTAACGTATTTCGATGCTTCTCGATGACAGAGGAGAGTTGAGTTGTCTGCAATTAATGCTTTAAGAGGGATGTGTATGAATTATAAGGTGGTTCTCGGTCTGGCATGTTTGTTCGTATGCTTTTGCGGGGTAACAATGGGTGACTATTGTGATGCAGGATATGGTTGCGAGATCGATTGTGAATTTGGATGTGGAGCACTTATTGCCCACGAGCAGGGCGATCCCGGGAATGGGACGTGCTATACTTTCTGTTCGGATGAAAATGGAAACGAGCTGGGTAATTCCAAACAAGAGCGTACTGTAAGCCGCGGTCGGGGCGTGGGGACCAGGCTTGCAGGCAATATAAATGCAAGTCTGCGCAACATTACCGTGCCCCGACTGGCATTGGCTATCAACCAGACCTCTACACTGAACGCGAAATACAATGAAACTCAACTAAATGCCACTATTAACAACGATTTCAATAATACAACATTGATTGAGTTAATAAATTCCACAGGTCTAGAACTAGTCAAGTGATGCTTATTGAGCTATCCGCAACCGATCCTCGCTCACCACTTTTTGGATTAACACTGTAGTAAATGCGAGCATGTCATACCGGCTCAGACATTGGAGCCTCTGTCTTTATCTTTGTCTAGCGCGGCTTTTCCTTGGGTTCTAATTCTAGTGCCAGGTCAGAGAGACACCACTGAGATACAAAAAGGCAATGATCACCGGCTGGTGGACCAGATAGACAGCCAGCGAGTTTTGTCCCAGGAATGCGAGCAAGCGCACAATAGATGACCCGGAAAGATCCGGCACCGGAATACCGCGCCTGTAGCCGGGGTAGAGCAGGCCCCCCAGTCCCATCCCTACCAGAATCACCCCGAACCAGGGAAAGACTGGAAAGTAGTCGACCGAATAGAAGACAGGCGGCGCCAGCCCCAGCCAGAGCAGCCAGGGAAAGCTGGCGCTGATGTTTTGCAAATATATTCCTAATAATATAAATAATAATCCAAAAATGAAGTTCGCTCTTTGCAGCCGAAGAAATGGATAGGCCAGCAGCAGCGAGAGGCCGATGAGGTGCAGCACGCCGAAGACAATGAAGCCATCTCCAATGAAGAGATAGGTGACAATGGTAACGCCCAGGGCCAGCCCCAGTATCCAGGCGCTCCGCTTCAGGAGACGAAAGAAAAATCCATCTTCCTGCCCGAGCAGCCGGGCCCGAGAATGGCTCAGGGTGAGGGAGAGGCCGACCAAAAGCAAGAAGAGCGAGGCGGCGGTGCAGGCCACCGCCAGCCAGAAGCCGGAAGAGACATCAATATCGTATACGGCAAAATAGTTGAGATCGAAGACCAGGTGGTAAAGGACCATCAGGACGATGGCACAACCACGCAGCAAATCCACCTCCCAGAAACGGACCGTCGGGCTCTCTCGTGTCCATTCGTCTCTCAAGGCAGCGCTCTCTTTTTTGACATTCGCATTCAGGTCTTTGTACATTCCTCCGGACTTCGAGGGGTCCCAATCGGTTCTATCATCATCATCATTTTGGGCATTCATTTTAATCTCAGCCGTTGTTGGCTTTTATGTCCGTTTAATATAACCAATCTCCACTTACACCAATCTCCTTTTTCGTTTGCCCATAATACCGAACCAAGGTCGATTTGCTGCACAGTGCATTACCTTTTTAGGTGACGTTTCAAATCGGCTGACATTACAGACCATAACTCAGGAAATTCAATTTCGATGTTCTCAAGTATCCGAGGAGCTTCTTGGTATACCAAATCATGATGGTCTACGTATAAAAATATAATATTATTACTAATTAGCATATATACAATGACAAAATGATCTGCAACATGCGATCCATACGTGTACTTCATGTCACCAGTTTTCGGTTTGCCTATTCTTGTAGGATTTGCTGCTATTTGCTTTGTTTTATTATCTATTTTAGATTGAAGCGATTTATTCTTTCGGGTTAGCTTCAGGTACTGATTTCTAAATTCTAGTGTCCGCCTGATTTTGTAAGGCATAAAAGGGAAAACTACTCCGAATTATGCAGCTCAGCCAAAAAGTCGTCTACATTATCAAAAGTTTCCTCTAAGCCAGAGTTATGCTGTTTCATGCTCCTAACCAAGCCATCCTTGAATTCTTCCAGCGCGGTCTTTTGGATAGAATTTGTAGGGATCGCTGAGATCTCCTTTTCAACGGGACTTGCGCCAGCCATGATTATCACCTTTTATCCGTGTCGAGTTAGTATTTATAGTCATTGTTATTAACAGCTTGCCTACCAAATGCAAGTTATGCTCAGGTTGTACTTACCGTCTTTCTTGTCCAGGATAATGCATTTCATATTCTCCAATCAACTTCTGAGGTCTCCTGGCAGTATCATAGATCTCTCGCAGCATTACCTTGCCGCCGCCTCCACAATCCCGATCTCCTCCTCGGTCAGCCCGTAAAGCTCATACACCAGCCTATCGATCTGCCGGTCCGTGGCCTCGATCCGGCGGGCGAGCAGCGTCTTGTCGTGATCGGTGCCGGCAGATGCAAGCTTGTGAAGATCGAGCATGGACAGCCACCAGCTCCACCATGCGGTCGTGGCGGGCGACATCTTGTCGGCTGGAAAATCAATAATTGATCTGAAGCCTCATCAGTTCTCTCAAAGACCTATCGTTTCCCGAGCTTCTCTTAGCAAGACAATTTTGAGCCGAAAGCCATCAGGAACCTGATAGTGCCGAAGAATTTTGTCGGTCGTAATAAGAAAGTCCATGCCATAAGCTAACGAGTATCCAAGATGGGTTCGATCTGTAGGCTGCATTCGACCTTGGCACTCTTCAACAAGATTCCAGCAAATTTCAGCCGCTTCATCGCTCGGCAGAAGAAAACGAATCTCCAGTTTTCTCCACAGCTCGATCAAAGCCGAGATCTGCTCAAGCTTCTGCGGATCTTTGCTTTCCTTCTCGGTGGTTATGGTTTTGAAGACTGTTTCAGCCAGAACTGAGAAGGGAACACAAAGTTCAAGATCAGGATGATTATCGATGTGTTCCAGAAGGCTGGAGGCCAGACGCACATTTCTATCTCTTTTATCCTGGCCGACAGAAAAGAAGAAGATATCTGAATCAACTGCTACTTGTTTCATTTCTTATGGAAAGCTTTCTTGATTCGTTCCCTGGTTGCAAGAGCTTCCTCTTTGGTTACAGCCCAAACTATATTGCCGTTGATATCTACGGCGCCGCCATAGGGAAGCTGGTTTTTCTCCGAATCGTATCTTTGGCCAACTACTTCTTCAGTCATTCTTTTCCTCAATTCGTGTTTTGCTTTATGAAAAGAAATAGTTTTTCGTCGAATTCTTTATCCTCTCGCCGTCTCCACAATATCGATCTTTTCCTCAGAAATGCTATATGGCTCGCAGACCAGCTTTTTGTCAATCTGTTCGCACTTGACCTCGATCTGCCGTATAGTTCATTTGATATTCCTCAATTGTTTCCATTCGTCTATTTTGTCATCATACTCGGATACGCTGCAAAATGAGTTTGCCGAGAGAGGCTAATTGAGTCCTAAACTCCAGGCGCATTTTTTGAGATGGCTATCTTCTGTTATAAATATATCCGCACGAAGTCTAAGAGCCGCATATACAATTTCGAAATCTTCCGAAGGAATAGTAGTGCTTTTGGCCAATGCGTCAAGCATTGCCGGATGCAGTTCTTTGAGTGTGTCTTCTAAATTTGGATCATTGACACCAAACACGCCAATATAGGAGATGACCGTAATGTGAGAATCCTTCAGCATTTGCCAAAATTCGTTAGACAACTTCTCGAATAAATCGTAATTTTTTAATAATAATATAAAATTATTTATACCGTCCTCAATTTCCTTCAATGTATCTGTATCCATATTACTATTTTTAAGGCTTTCCAATTCATTAATTGTCCAATCCAATTCTTGGATCTGGTTCACCCAATAGTGAGCAAGTTGTATATTCTTCCCATGATATTTATTAATTAGAAAATCCAACTATCTTGCATCAACATCTTTGTCGAGGCTATTTTTCGCCAAATTCTGGCGACCTTCATCCGGCTTTTTCCTTCCAACACCACGAAATGCCATATAGGATTCATAAATACATTTCTCGTACGTGTTTAGCTAGCTAGCTTTGCCGTAAGCATTTGGAGACAATCCAGTCCTCTCTGTCCCCATGTTGCCAGTGTCGTCATAATTCGCTCATGAATCGAGGTTC
>JALNZQ010000026.1 GCA_023229165.1 Methanothrix sp. | reverse complement strand
ATGAAGATATGTTGGCTGCGGTTCTGGCAGTCAAGCAGATAGGCGGCGGGCTGGTGGCGGTGGCCGAAGGCCAGACGCTGGCGAGCCTGCCTCTGCCTGTGGCCGGGCTGCTCTCGGAGGGGTATATGCGAGATGTGGCAGAGGGAATAGCGGAGTGCATTGATGCGGCTCATTCGATGGGATGCAAGCTGGAGGACCCCTTCATGACGCTCTCGTTTCTCTGCCTGCCGGTGATCCCAGAGCTGAAGCTGACGGATAGGGGACTGGTGGATGTGAAGGAGTTTCGGTTGGTGGGGATGTTTTTGGGGAAGGATGAAAATTGTCGGCAGACAGGCCCGTTGTAAGTGGCAATTCTTCTGACGAGCTCATATCCTGGATGAGCTTGCCATGGAACTAGCTGAAACATGGATTTCGCGAGCAAGAGTAAATGCCAGCGATCCATGCTTGACTGCACGCACAACTGCTCAGCAGGCCTCCGGCTCCCTTAACGTGCGGGCGTCCCGGCCATTTAGGCTCGATCAGACTCCTGCAAGCATACGCTCAGCCAAGCGGCATTTCTTCATCCATCAAGCTACGGTTCAGCGTGCGGTTTATTGCTTCTCGAATCGGTGACTATTTATCTTTCGCTGCTTCAAATGAAAACGCTGGCAAAAACATAGGATACATGATGAATAAGAATCTATTGGAATGAGAGTATCATTTAGCCACCTTATTTAAATACTTGATTGGTCAATCTGCAATCTTAGAGGATATCATGAGAGTAAAAACAATATGCGTTTCTAAATTATTTGGCATATTTAATCATAAAATTCCGTTAAATATGGAAGAACGTATAACGATCATCCACGGACCCAATGGATTCGGAAAAACCATTATGCTTAAAATGATTGAGGCAATATTTGACAAAAATTATAAGCGATTAAAGGACATTCCTTTCTCAGAATTTTTTTTAGATTTTGATGATAATAGTCAACTGATTCTAAGAAAAAATTCTTCTCACATAAATGACGATAGCACTGAAGATATTACCGCGACTGGCCGAAATTCAGAAGAAAAATTGATTCTTGAATATAAGCGACCAAATCTCGAATCTGAGTCTTATGAAGTCAAAGGAATTAGATTTGATCCTCGTATGCCACTTTCAATTATTCAACATGAAATACCTTTCTTATCAAGAGTGGGCCCGAAGGAATGGCGTGATGTCCGGAGCAATGAAATTCTGAATTTAGAGGATGTTATAGGTCGGTATTCGGATAGACTGCATCTGCCTGCGCGTTATTTAAAGGATAGGTCTGAACCGTTATGGCTTGACGAAATTAGGTCTTCAATCAAGGTGTACTTTATTGATACTCAGCGACTTTATTCTGCAGATATGGATTATGATGATTCAGGCACTCTGCAGTTAGCGGTATCTGCATATTCAAAGGAGTTGGCTTCTACAATCCAATTTAACCTGGCTAAATACGCAGAGACTTCTCAATCCCTTGATAGAACATTTCCACTTAGGTTAGTAAAAACCACTGAATCAACCTCAATTTCTACAGAGGATCTCTTGAGAAAGCTAAATGATCTCGAGAAAAAAAGATCAGACCTAGAAATTACAGGACTTCTAGATAAAAAGCCTGAATTGGATTTTAAGGAGTTATTCGAAAAAATTGATGATAGTAATAAAAACGTTCTATCTGTCTATATTAAAGATGTAGGAGATAAATTGAAGGTCTTGGATGAAATAAGCACAAAAATAGACCTATTTAGACGTATTATAAATGAACGATTTTTATACAAAAAGATGCATATTGACAAGAAAGATGGATTTGTATTCAAAACAAAAACCGGTGATGCAGTATCTCCGTCACAATTATCTTCGGGCGAGCAACATGAATTAGTAATGCTGTTTGAACTTCTATTTAAAGTTGGCTCAAATTCTCTAATACTTATTGACGAGCCAGAATTATCTTTGCATATCATATGGCAACGACAATTTCTTAGGGATTTGCAGGAAATAGCCAAGCTTACAGAATACGATGTATTGATCGCCACGCATTCGCCTCAGATAATTCATGATAGATATGATTTAGCGATAGAGCTAACGGGGCCCGAGGATGCTTAAATACTTAGACGAAAATGATATTACAGTGACAGCTCATATGATGCGAACCTCATATAGAGGTGCGATACTTATCGTGGAAGGTGGATCAGATTCTCTGGTATATTCCAGCTTTGTTGATCAAAGACACGCGGAATTTATAGTTGCAAATGGGAAAAAAACGTACTTAATGCATTAACAATACTAGAAAAAGATAAAATGGAAGGAATTCTAGCTATTGTTGATGCAGATTTCTGGAATCTAGAGAAAACATCTATTGAATCATCAAATATCCTCTCTACAGATACCCATGACTTAGAAACCATGATCCTTCGATCGGGTAGTCTTGATAAGGTAGTTAAGGAACTTGTAGATTCTACTAGAGCGAAGAGTCTATGCAAACCGATAAGAATCTTGCTGCTAGAAAATGCTCTACCAATAGGCTATTTAAGATGGATCAATTCTCCACAAAAAGAAAACCTCTGTCTGGACTTTACAGGATTAAATTTCGAAAATTTAATTGATCAAAAAACGTTTATTATTAATATAAATAGACTAATTGATGCAGTTAAAGAAAACTCAAATGATTACTCATTAGATAGCACCTACATAAAATCAATCATTTCAGACTTAGAAAAGGACAAACACGATCCTTGGCAAGTATGTTCTGGCCATGATATAATTCAAATTCTCTCAATTGGACTTAATAGGAACTTTGGGTATAGGGGTGGTCTTGTTACGTTAGAGTTATTACATAAAATAATTAGATTATCATATAGCTACGTAGATTTTCAACAAACCGATTTATTTAAAGAGATGCTCAAATGGGAAGAAGCTAATAATCCATTTAAAATATTATTAAGATTTAGTTTGGCAACATAATTATATCAATATTGAATGCCAATTCCCGAACAGTCATATTAAATGGAATATATATTATTATTCTTGCAGGTCATGGCCACCCCATGATTCCCGCTCGACCGCAATGCTGTCGCCAATGCGGTCCTCCAGCTCCCTTGGCATACGGGTGTCCCAGCCATCTCTGCTCGATCGGATTCCTGCGAGCATCTGCGACGCCAAGTTGCATTCCTACTGCTCCACCGTGTTCCAAGCCAAAGGATATGCTGGCCACGAGCGGCCACCGTCGATCCCCGCTCGACCGCAACGCAAGCGACGAAAATCCCCTAACAGCTTTGAAGACAAATCCCCAAGCAGAGAAGCGTGGGGAGAAAAAAGGTTGGCAGCAGTCCCGGAATTAGGGCCGACATCCTATTGAATGATAACTCGCATCAAGTTCTAGGCCATGCCCTACATTGCGATCTTCCTTCCAAAGGCCGAAAAATATCTGGTTAAGCTGGATCAGGACACCTACGAGCAGATAGGAGAGCATGTAGAGGAGTTGATGAAGAATCCCTATCAGCGCCGCCCACTGGCCGATATCAAGAAGCTTGGCGGCTTCAAATCGCCCGCAATGTATCGAATGAGGATCGGACGACAGCGACTGGAATACTTCGTTGATGAATCCGAGAAAGCGATATACATCACCAAGGCCTTTCCTCGATCCGGAGATTCGGATTACCGATGAAGATATATATTAAAAACAACTTAAATATGCCAGGTGGTTATGAGATGGCAGCCGTCGTAAAAGCAAAAGAGAGCCAAGAGAAGATAGATTACAGCGAGGCGGCATACGTTGATTCCCAATATGAGTATCTGCAAAAGCATAAATCTGAGGGAATCACATTAGAGGAATTACGGCGCAGGCGTGCTAGCCAACGATAAACCAAACACTATTTTATAAATCAGAGAAAATTATTTTCACGGTGCCCTAAGTTCATTGATCTGAAAGAAGTTCCCGATACCTACCAGTCCCGCTGACGTGATCTTGACCTTGTAAGTCTCTGCTCGATAGAATTCCTGCCAGCCATCCTCGCCGCCAAGCTGCATTCCTGCCGCCCCCCAAAGTTCCAGGGCAGCGGATATCCCGGCCACGAGCGGCCACACGCGCGCTCACCCGACCGCAAACGGGACTGCGCGGGCCTCCGGCCCCCCCGGCGTGCGGGCGTACCTGCTATCCGTGCTCGATCGGCTTCCTGCCGGCTACACCGCCAGCGCCCTCTAATCTGAGCCTAGAATCCCTGCAAAGCATCATGACCTTTTCGCAAACCTTTTAGCTTTGCAGCGAGGATTATCCATCATGTCTGGAGTTGAAGAAACGGTAATCATCCAGGACGCCAACGAAACCGCTTTGAAAGATTTCGAAGCTGGTCTGGCACGTGCCATTAAGCAGTATAAAACCGGCCAGGTTGAGACCTTCGAAGACAAAGATGAATTCCTCAGAACCCTTGTCGAGTAACGTTTATCCCATGAAATATAAGTTTCATCGGACACCAGAGTTCGAGAGAACTTCAAAAAGCTTACCCGGAAAAACAAATCATTGGAAAAGCGGCTTCTTAATAAGATAAATCAGATCCTTGAAAATCCATCCATTGGAGACCCCAAGCGGCATGCATTGAAGCACGCCCGTGGCTCTCACGTAGATCCTTATGTGATTGTTTATATTCTTAAAGATGATATAATTACGTTTTTGTATGTAGATCATCATAATTTTGTCTATGAAAAATCTGCTGAGATCTTAAAAAGGTGGGAAATAGAGATCGAGGATTAGATTCTCAACTTATGAAAAGCCGGCCAGCTCCATCAGCTCGGCATCCTGCAAGTAATCTCTACTCGATCGGATTCCTGCAGGCGGTACCGCCCCAATCCGCACCTCGCCGCTCTCTGAGCAGGTTATGAATCCCGGCCCGATCCACGGCCTTTTCGCAATCCTTATAGCTCTGCAGCGAGTTGTACCTATCATGGCTGGCGCGAAAGAGAAAGCCGTCATTCAGGAATCTACAATTGAAGAAATAGAATTAGAGGTCTCTGAGATAAAAGAGTTGGATAGAATAGCGGAAGAGACTCGCAAGTGTGGCATATCCTGGGAAGACCTTAAGGCAGAACTTGGTCTATGAGCGTTCATGTTCGCTTAAACAGAGATATCAGGTCTATTCTATTATCGCTTCCTCGCGCACATCAAGAAAAAGTCGGAAAACTGATCGATCGCCTAAGCGAGAACCCATATCCTTCAAGATTCAAATTCACTGTTATTTCATCGACCAATTTTAATATTAAAGCAGGCCGGCATAATGGAGAAGGAAGATGACTAGATATACGATTATTATAGAAAAGGGTGTTGGGAATTACTCTGCATACTGCCCGGACCTGCCTGGCATTGCAGCAGCCGGCGAGACGGAAGAAGAGACTGTGGAGCTGATGAAGGAAGCTATAGAATTCCACCTGGAAGGCTTGAGAGAAGAGAATCTTCCCATACCTGAGCCGACAATCACAGCTAGAAGCATAAAAGTAAGCGCCTAGCTGCATCCCTGCCGCCCCCCGAAGCTCCAGACCAGCAAGCACACCGGACACGAGCGCCCGCCCGACCGCAAGCGGGACCGCGCGGGCCTCCTGCCACCATGTTCCAGCTCGCACTGATCTGGCCGGAGACGATCTATAGCCTATCGAGCAAAAGTTTATATCATACGTGCGTTGTGTATTCTTGGAAATAACCCGCGGAGAGTGAACCAAAAGGTCTTCGGCATCAGTAAGATGCTCGCTCTCCGCTAAAAAAATACTAAATCATATCTGAGTGCATTGTTAAAGAAATGTAACCTAATGAAGCATCCTTGAGCTTTGTTGCGCAGCTTTCATCAAAGCTTGCGATGTATATCTCCTTTCCCATTTCTTTTACGCCTTCAACCGCTCGGAAGAAATCGGCATCACCCGCGCATATGATGGCCACGTCGAACGCATTTCGTGATGCCAGCAAGAGTAGATCGGTAACCAAGGCCACGTCTACCCCCTTTTCATATTTATCAGTGATGTCACCATCAGCGGATTGGACCACTTTCAAGTCAAAGGTCTTGACATCGAACTTGATAAAACTATTAAAGATGGAATATAGCGCTTCTTGGGCTCTGATCCTATCATCCGGCTGAGATCTATCAACAGCACAGTACATTATGACTCGTGTTAAGTCGTATTTTTCTAGCCTCTGGATGCCCGAATCCGCCAAGAAATCCACTAACTTCTGGTAATCAAATTTGATGCCCTCCCGGCGCGATCCTCGGAAGATGTTGGAATTATCGATGAAAATCATCAGGCGTTTCAATGAACCACCGCATGGCTAAGTTCCTTCATATGGTTAAGAAGTTAACTGTTAACAGGCGAGCGAGACACGGTCCCCTATGGTTTTCCTGTCCGCCCCGGACATGGCAGCGCTCTCGCTCAACCGCAAGCACATCCACTGATCCGGCCACCCTGGCGTGCGGGCGTCCCCGCTATCCGTGCTCGATCGGCTTCCATCAGTCATCCGCATCGCCAAGCTGCATCCCTTCCGCCCCGGCAGCTCCCAGCCAGCGAGCATGCCAGCCACTAGCGGCTGTAGGCAATCTCACTCGACCGCACCGCATGTGATAAAAATCCCATTGACAGACTTTTGAATGCACCATCCCAAATCATGACGAAGTGAGAAAAAGGCAGCAGTTATGGAATGAGGGCCGACATCCTATTGAATGATAACTCGCATCAAGTTCTAGGCCATGCCCTACATTGCGATCTTCCTGCCAAAAGCTGAAAAATATCTGGTTAAGCTGGATCAGGACACCTACGAGCAGATAGAAGAGCATGTAGAGGAGCTGAAGAAGAATCCCTATCAGCGCCGCCCACTGGCCGATATCAAGAAGCTTAGCGGTTTCAAATCGCCCGCTATGTATCGAATGAGGATCGGACGACAGCGACTGGAATACTTCGTTGATGAATCCGAGAAAGCGATATACATCACTAAGGCCTTTCCTCGATCTGGAGATTCGGACTACCGATGAAGGTATATATTAAAAACAACTTAAATATGCCAGGTGGTTATGAGATGGCAGCCGTCGTAAAAGCAAAAGAGAGTCAAGAGAAGATAGATTACAGCGAGGCGGCATACGTTGATTCCCAATATGAGTATTTGCAGAAGCATAAATCTGAGGGAATCACACTAGAGGAATTACGGCGCAGGCGTGCTAGCCAACGATAAACCAAACATTATTTTTATAAATCGGAGAAAATTATTTTTGCAGTGTCCCAAGGTCATCGATCAGAAAAAAGTTCCCGATACCTACCAGTCCCGCTGACGTGGTCTTGACCTTGTAAGTCTCTGCTCGATAGAATTCCTGCCAGTCATCTGCGCCGCCAAGCTGCATCCTTCCCGCCCCCCGAAGTTCCAGGCCAGCGGGCATCCAGACCACGAACGGCCACCAACCGGGCCTCCGGCCCCCCTGACGTGCGGGCGTCCCGGTCATTCGTGCTCGATCAGAAAAGAGCCAGCAACGCCCCATCTTTTACACAATGATCTCTGCAGACAAGCTCTCGATAGCCGGACACCTGCTGCAGATGCAGATGAAACACATCAGAAATCCCATCCATCCACTGCTGATGCTGGCTTGAAAATATTTGAAGAGACCGCGAATGTGAAATTGCCGGACCGACTGCCTCCATCAGCCCGATAGACGGTATATTCCCCTGCATCCAGAGAAGATAAAGACAGATTGAGCCTGTATAAATTCGGCACACCAAGAGGCACCACGGTCAAATTCATTTTGTCTCCAAATATTGAGCCGTTGGCTATGGCTTTCTCTGTATCATTTACCGTTATTATTACTCCCGGACCGCTGATTGCGCCATCGTTGTCAACCAGTTGCAGCTTCATCAACTCCTGTGTTTCGCCCATAAGATTGATGGACCAGGTCCCGGTTACATTCACATTATCCATGGAATTATCCGCATCAATTTCTTGTTGAAATGCATCTGAAAAATCTTCGAGAAATTCGGGACTCCCATCCCCAATAACCGTGGATGGAAGAGCATTTGCCTGCAATAGGAAACAGGCAATAACCGCTATGCATGGCAATAACTTGTAGATCATATCGACCGCTCCGAACCATTAGAGACCCGCGTTCATCTCATCAAGAGCCCATCGTGGTTTTCTATTATTACTATATGACGATTTCGGTTTAGCCAAATGTCGATAAGGATCATGCGACCTAAAACGTCATTGACTCCAAATACATTCATATTGATCGAAAATGATTTATTTATGTACAGCACACGCTTTTAATGGTGAAACCATTTCGACAGTAGGTATTGAAGGAGACTTCCTTTCAGGCTTTAATATAGCCGGGGCAAATGAATATCTTTTGGCACTCAAGATACTCATTATCCTATTCGTAACCCTGATTGTGGTATGGAAGCTGCATATCCTGAGCATATCGAGATACTGATTGTCTGAGGATTATGAGTTTTGGCAGTTCTTGCCGCAATCCTCCAGAGCGGCCCTCAGCATCTCTATCTTGACCGGCTTGCTTACGTATCCATCCATGCCTGCAGCCAAACACATTTCTCGATCGCCCTTGAGGGCAGAAGCAGTCATAGCGATGATCACAGGCAACTCTCCAATCGGCCACCTTTGACGTATCGCCTGGGTAGCTTTCAAGCCATCCATTTCCGGCATCTGCACGTCCATTAACACCACATCGTAATGTCGGCGCTCCAGGGCCTGCAAGACCTCGATGCCGTTGGCTGCCACATCCGCTCTATATCCAAGCTTATTGAGCATTCTCTGAGTCACAATCTGGTTAACCATGTTATCTTCTGCCAGCAGTATGCTCAAACTTTTATCGAGATCTCCCGGGACGTCGACCCTCGAAGCAGACCTGCCGATTTCTATAGGCCCGCAGAATGTCGGTTCAACCTGGATTGTGAAGTGAAAAGTTGACCCCTTGCCTAATTTACTCTCCGCCCACATCTTTCCACCCATGAGTTCCGCCAGCTTCTTGCTTATGGCCAATCCTAGACCAGTGCCCCCGTACCGGCGCGCTGTCGATGCATCGATCTGACTGAACGACTGGAATAGGCGTCCCATCTTATCTTCCGGAATGCCGATTCCAGTATCTTTTATAGCAAAATGGATTTCATAGTTGCCGTCTTCTACCGCTTTGCCTGATATGGAGATGGAAATCTTGCCTTCTTCTGTAAACTTCACCGCGTTATTGAGTAAATTAATCAAGATCTGGTTGATCCTGGTGGGATCGCCCAGGATCACAGTTGGAACATAGTCTTCGAAGGTGTACTCTATGTTCAGGCCCTTCCGATTAGCATCCGCGGCCACCATATCCATAGACACATCAAGACAGTCACGCAGGTCAAACGGCTGGCGCTCCAGTTCGATCTTCTCCGTTTCGATTTTAGTGAGATCGAGAATGTTGTTGATGATGGAGAGAAGCGTATCTCCACTCCGGCGGATGATTTCAACATCCTCCCTCTGACTCTCCGTTAGATTTTCATCCAGCAGAAGGCCAGTCATGCCTATTACGGCATTCATGGGCGTACGAATCTCATGACTCATATTGGCCAGGAATTCGGATTTGGCTCGCGTGGCAGATTCAGCGTTATCCTTGGACCTTTGAAGATCCGTCTCAACACGTTTTCGCGCTGTGATATCGCGGATGGATTCGATCGCCCCCCAGTAATCTCCCTTAGAGTCATAGAGAGCCGATGCGCTTCCCAGGAGGTAAGCCTCATTTCCACGCAGATTAGGAATGTAGGCTTCGGCATTGAGAGTGCTGTCCTCTTGCCTGTTTATATTATCATATAATTTTTCAAAATTTTTATCAGATACACGGACTGCATCAATGAGTACCGGTCTGCGCTCACCATAGAAGGGCAGAGCGTATTCATAATCTCCTTTTCCCAGGATCTGCTCAGACTTGACACCGGTCATCTTCTCCACCGATTGGTTCCAGGATATGACTCTGCCTTCTTTGTCGATGACAAAGGTAGCATCGGGCAGGAAGTCGATTATGCTCGCAAGAAGACGCCTGGACTCTTTCAGAGCACTCTCAGCTTTCTTGCGATCGCTGATGTTTAGAGCTACGTGGACTACTCCGGTAATCATCTCCCTGGCATCCTTGACAGGACTGCTCCGAGATAGCCAGGTCTTGCCGTCGGGAGTGACCAATTCTCCTTCTTGGAATTGACCGGTCTGCAGGGCTTTAATAGCTGTGCAGCCTTCACAGGGACGATCGATGCCCTCGAAGATCTTATAGCAGTGTTTATCCTTGATTTCATCATCGGTGATGCCGAGAGTCTCTTTCAAGGGAGAATTAACCCAGATGATGCGCATCTGAGGATCGAGGTATTCTACTGCTACTTTTTTCAGGCCGCTAAGAATTGCCACTTTTTCCTTTTCCGATCTGCGCAAGGCATCTTCGGCCTGGGTTCGTTCTTCTATTTCCGACAGGGTCATTGCGAGAAACTGATTGTTTTCATCAAAAACCACCTTCTGACGGAGGAACATCAGACCAATGAGGAGGCCAAAGGTGGCGGTTACCATAGAATAGTTGATGAATCGTGAGAATTCCTGGCCCCAGACAAAGAGCAAAAAGACGGCGCAAATCCCAAGGAAGGGCAAGTTGTGAGTCCAATCCGCCCTCCTGATTTGAACATGGTCTGATGCAGATCGATCCAATGAAGGAGTGTTAACCTGTAGAATTCCTGCCAGCCCCATAAGGAGATAGCTCATCACCCAGCCGCTATCGAGGAAGCCGCCGGAGACAAAAGTTCCCTGCGTTACCTGAATGCTGAAAATTGCATCGGTTAATATTAATATCGCACTGCTGATCGCCACAATGATAATAGGGCCCTGTTCACGAGAGTCGAGCTTTCGGAAGAGCAACTCCATGAGAGCAATGAAAAGGAGCAAATCCATGAAGGGGTAAGCCAGAGAAACCGCAGATTCCAGATTAAATACCTCGATGGAAATAACAATCGGGGCGATCAATAAGACCCAGAATACAAAAGTGACTGATACAATAACGATTGCAGAATCAAGCAGCATCTTAATTTTATCCCGAGGAGAGAGGGGTTCCTCCGGCAGAAAAAATATGCTCAAAGCGAAGAGAGGGTAGAACATGAGGTAACCGATGTCCGCCACGGAAGGAAACGGATTCTGATGAAGGATGACCTCGACCACTGACCAGGATAAATCCCCAAGAGTATTGAACAACATGGCTGCAGCAATCGTTATCCAGGCTTTTCTGGCCCTGCCCGCAGAGCGACGCGCTGTGTAAAACAAGGCGGCGGCAGAAAGACCGCTGATTACGGTTACAAACCCGTCCTCAATTGGAAGGAGGAACTCGAATCTCTTGGCGAGAGCTACCATTATCAGGTGAAGCAGCAAGATTGCAGCGGCCAGAATAACGGCGGCACGAAAAGATAAAAACTTATCAACTTCATCCGAACCCAACATCTTGATATTAGTCACTCCTAATCATGCGAGATAGAAGAACCTAACGAAAAAGCTTTTGGTAGTTGCCAACATGATAATAACCGGCCAAGGCCCGGCCCGCGTTTGGACCTTTCCCGTGATTTCGCTTGACTGCGAACGCAGCCGCTCGATCGAGCCTTTGGACTCCTGTTAATCTGAATCGCTCAAAAAAACCAGGGTTTCCGGCGCACGTCGTCCTGATGCGCCGGACCGAGATATACTGAAATATAGGTTAGTGTTTGAACATCTTGCTTATGCTGTTTGTGGCATTGGAAATGCTGCTGGAAATGCCTGAAATGAAGCTCTTTTGCTCTGCAGGCTTTGTCTGAGCAGCAGATTTCGTCTCTGTGGGCTTGGAAGCATTGGATTTCTTAACCTTTTTCTTGGAGACGGGATTGCCGTTTTTCATTTGATAATTGCTGTTGCGATCTTGTGGACCCTTGCTCTTCTTGTTGTCTTTTGCCATAATTACCATGCCACCCGTCTATGTCGAAATTGATATAGATTGCGGCTACAAGACGCCGGCTTTCAGGCCAGTAGCAGCTTCATTTCTGTATGCCATAGGCCGGAGGAGTCGAAAAATAGCGATCTACCGTCTCGCGTTCCCTATCCGGGTTTCTTGCCTGCCAGGACCTCTCCGATCTTATCATGTGTCCCGGGCATGATCCAGCTGTCTTTGACCGCTGGCCTTCGCGAATGGTAGTAACCAGAATTTCGCACTGGCAGGCCTCCCGGGGCTTTGCGGAAATCATAGAACAAACTAAAATAAGAAACGCAATGAGATATGTTCGTCTGACAGATCAGACAGGACAAAACTCATTGTTCGGGGAAAATCGAGTTCTACAGCTCTTCCAGCTTCTCGACGCCCATTTTCTTTACTCTCGGTTTCCAGATCTTTTCCGGCATCCAGGTAGGCGCTCCTTTGGGCTTCGTTACCTGGACCCGTTCTCCTGTGAATATGTGCACCTTTTTTGTGCCGCGCTCCCTGAGCCGTATATCTGTGATGCCTCTGTTGGCCGCTTTCAAGGCTGCTTGTCTTGGTTGCTTTCCAGTAAAGACCCCAATCTCATTGCCTTTTTCGTCCCTGAGGGCGAAATTTCTTGTCTCAGCCATCAAATACCCTCCGTGCTTCCCAACCAAACCAAAATGCTATTTGAACAATTGTTATACAGAATACCATTATATTAATTTTATCTAGATGGCAAGAGAATCCACATGATTTTTATCTCCAAAATGGGTTAGAAGCCTGCAAAACGGCAATAAACTGCTGGAGGGACATCAGGCTGCGCAGAATAATCTATTCCTCTTCCAGCCGGCAGAAATGACAGCTATGATGCCATATGGGCTCGGCCTCGATCCGGACAGGATTTTCGCTGTTGTAGTGGCCTGCCGTCATCTCCTGGACGAACTTATGCACCTGTTCTGCGGACATTCCGGTAGGTTTAATCCTTCCCACTTCGCGGCCATGAACGCCATGGTGGCCTTCCGTTTTATCGACAGTCGTGACGGCGTACTCGGGCTTGTCCTCGCTATCTCCGTCACTCAGGTAGAGCAGATTTCCAAAGTAGAAGCCATAGCATACAGGCCACTTGTGGTTGATCATGGCCTCTACCAGATCGTCCTCGCTTTCCAGCTCCTTGAAGGAGAATACGCGGTCAGGATGGATCATAATCTTCACCTTTTTGATTGACTTAGATTAGTCCGCCCGGCATTAAATAGTTTCTTGATACCGTGGCACAGGATATTTATCTCAAGCAAGATAAAAGGCAAATTCCTGGACGACAGATGGTGCAAACAGGATAACAGAAAAGGAAGTATTTTAGAAATGGTGGTTTAAATTGATACTGCAATTCTTAGGAGCCGCGCAGGCCGTTACAGGCTCGATGCATCTGGTTGAGGCAAATGGGCATCGGGTGCTGCTGGACTGCGGAATGGTGCAGGGCAGAAGGCAGGAATCCAGGAAGCTAAATTCCGAATTTCCGTTTGATGTCAAGACCATTGATGCCGTAGTGCTCTCTCATGCTCATCTTGACCACACCGGCAGACTGCCCGTTCTGGTTAAGAAGGGATTTGACAAAAGCGTTTTCTCGACATCGGCTACGCGCGACCTTTGCGGCGCCATGCTGCGCGACTCCGCCTCCCTTCAGGAAATGGACGCGAAATACGTAAACAGGATAAACAAAGAGAGTGGATTGCCTTTTATCAAGCCGCTATACACAATACATGATGTTACAACCTCACTATGTCTCTTTCAAACCGTAGAATACAGGCGACCTCTTGAGATCCTGCCAGGCATTCGACTCACATTCAATAATGCGGGGCACATTCTCGGCTCGGCTACGGTTACGCTGGAGATTACCGAGGGACGAGATGAAAAGAAGACGACAACGCTAGGCTTTACCGGCGATTTGGGACGAAAAGGTGCCGCAGTGGTGCGAAATCCTGAGATCTTCAACCGTGTGGATGTTCTCATCACAGAGTCAACTTATGGGGGGCGCAGTCACGGTCCCATGGATGAGGCAAAAGAAAAGCTGGCCCGAATTGTAAGCGAGACGGCTCAAAAAGGCGGACTGCTAATAATTCCCGCTTTCGCTGTGGAGAGGACTCAAGATGTGGTCTATCATCTGCACGAATTGATGGAATCAAAACAGATTCCCTCAATGCCCGTCTACGTGGACAGCCCTCTGGCAACCAACGTTACCGAGATCTTCAGGCAGCATCCCGAATGCTATGACGAGGAGACAGAGCAGCTCTTGCGGCAGGATGGCGGGAAAGATCCCTTCGGCTTTAACATGCTCAAGTACACTCACAGCACCGAAGACTCAAAAAAGCTCAATGACCTTAGAAGGCCGGCAATTATCATCAGCGCTTCGGGTATGTGCGAGGGAGGAAGAGTGCTACATCACCTGCGCCGCAATATCGGCGATCCCAAGACTACAGTTCTTTTCGTGGGCTATCAGGCAGAAAATACTCTGGGCCGAAAGCTCTTGCAGGGAGACAAGATAGCACGCATATATGGCGAGGAGTATGAGATAAGGGCCACAATGGAGGAGATTGATGGCTACAGCGCCCATGCGGATGAGGGCGAGCTGCTCGAGTTCATTGCAGCAATCCCGAACAGGCCCGAATATGCGTTTGTGGTGCACGGCGAGCCGGATGCTGCAAAAGCTATGGCTGCAGGACTGAGCAAGTTGGGAATTCACAATGTCATTATTCCGGCGAGAGGAGAGCGGTTCTCAATTTTATAATAGTGGTCTTCCCGGCGGCTCATCATCATCCAGAAAATGATTCAGTCCCATGCGGTCCGGATCGTTGTGCGGCTCGACGCCCTCATCATAGCTGTCTTCCTGCATAAACTGCCTCATCGCCGGAGTATCATAGTCTGAGGCAGCCGATTTCCAATCCTCTTTCAGGAAATTCTTGACGGAGGGGACAGGGCTATCGTAGCTGCCGAAAAGCCAGTCTTGCATGCTGAGAAACGGCAGGTAAAATGTGAACTGATCCCAGAGGGGCTGGATAGGATGATAATAGCCGGAGCGGTTCTGGTATTTTGCAGGTCCGAACTCCGGCCGAAAGATGGTGGCCCTCAGCAAGACCGGAGAAACCGCGGTGGTGTTGTTGCCGACTGCAAAGGATGCGAAGAAGAGCGGACTGCCGTATCCCGGATAGCTCAATCCCTGACCGTAGGCGTCGCTGCCGCCATAGAGATACATGGTCCCTTCGCCGCTGCCTGCAGAGAGTATGAACAAGAGTGATATCAGTGCCACGTGTTTCATGATAGCCGCCTTCTCTTCTGATTGGATATAACACTTAGGATCTGTGGCGAGCAGTATCGCAGCATTCCGCGCACGATGCCGGTAGAATAGAAAAGGCGAACACGAAGATATCCCGTCGACCGCCCTCCTACCGACATGTTTAAATGGGGTACGACTTACCTTCAGTGCTGTTGGGCAGGTAGATCAGCTGGAAGATCGCTACCTTGGCATGGTAGAGGCCTCGGGTTCAAATCCCGACCTGTCCATTTCCTCTGTTTTTCCTTTAGTCCTTGACTTTATTCACGGCATATTTTGCCCTGAAATCCGGTAAAGGAGAGAGAAATGTACGAGATCCTGCAGATGCTGGCTATGGCCTTTACCATCGGCCTTACAGGCGCGCTGGCTCCCGGGCCGACATTGGTCGCAGCCGTCAACTCCTCGCTCAAAGAAGGCTGGACGGCAGGCCCAAAAGTAGCGGTAGGCCACGCTCTGGTGGAAACAATAATATTTCTGCTCATCATCGGCGGACTGGCTGATGCCATGCAAGGGTATTCCCGCGCTATCGCTCTAGCGGGCGGTTTGGCCCTTATTATCTTTGGATTAATGACTGTGAAGGGGAGCCGCAGCGCCACACTGGCCGCGCCGCAGGGGCAGGTGATAGGCAATGCCTACCTGGCAGGAATTGTCACCAGCGCAGCCAATCCCTACTTCTGGATCTGGTGGCTTTCCATCGGCAGCGCCCTGGTGCTATCCGGCCTGAATTCAGGAGTAATCATGGCCGCGGTCTTCTTGATAGGCCACTGGGGTGCGGACTTCGGATGGTATACATTGGTATCGAGCAGCCTGGATCGTGGACGGGACATCCTCACCGAGAAGAGCTATAGAAGAATCCTGGGAATATGCGGCGGCTTTTTAGTCTGCTTTGGCATCTATTTCCTGAGCGCGTAACTATCATAAAACCGCGCTATCCTTAAATAAAGGCCGGGTGAGGTTGAAGAGGAGATATTATTTGTCAATAAAGGATGATCTGGCCTATCTGAAGTCGATTCGCATATTCATTGGTCTATCCGTCTTCATCTTCGGGCTTACGACCGTGATGGGTTACTATGCCGCTGCGATCGATCCGGAGCTGGCGTCCAACTGGACGAAAGAGCTAGAGATGCTGAAGTGGATTTTGGATCAGCCACCAGTCCTCATAATGGTAATAATATTCCTGAAGAACCTCCTGGCTTCGGCTATGGCAATGCTGCTGGGCCTGGGTCTAGGACTCATTCCCCTGATGGTCGTTACCAGCAACGGCTTTCTGCTAGGCATAGTGGGCTACGAGGCCGTGCAGAAAGCAGGAATGCTCTTTCTGGCGGCTGGTATCCTGCCCCACGGCATCATTGAGCTGCCCTGCGTTCTGGTCAGCATTGCTATCGGCTTTAGGCTGGGCTATCTGCTGGCCCTGACCCTGGCCAAAGAGAAGGTCGACCTTTCCGGCGAGACCAGGATGGCCATACATTTCCTCTGGCGATGGGTCACGCCGCTGCTCTTCTTGGCAGCGGCCATTGAAACCTTTATCACCCCAATTGCAATATCGGTGGTTACATGACCGATTCCAAGAAAATATCCAATTCTAAATCCAAGACCGGCTCACTGGCCGGGGGCAAGACAGATTGCGGGACAAAGTCCCAGACAAAAGATGGCAAGCAAGCCAAGCTTCCTGACAAGGACAATTTCAGCGAGTGGTATCACGAGCTCCTCATGATTGCGGAGGTCGTCGATAATCGCTATCCTGTCAAGGGAATGTGTGTCTGGTTTCCATTCGGCTTTGCCCTCAAAAAGAATGTCTACGCAGTTATCAGGGAGCTTTTAGATCCTGATCATCAGGAGACCCAGTTTCCCCTCTTGATACCAGAAAACGAGTTCATGAAGGAGGCGCAGCACATCAAGGGCTTCGAGGAGGAGGTTTACTGGGTGACCAGCGGCGGGACATCGCCACTAGAGGTTAAGCTCGCCTTGCGACCCACCAGCGAGACTGCCATCTATCCCATGTTCAAGCTCTGGATCAGGTCGCATGCCGATTTGCCGCTACGAATTTACCAGATCGTCAACACCTTCCGCTATGAGACCAAGCACACCCGGCCGCTCATACGCCTGCGCGAGATCACATCCTTCAAGGAAGCGCACACAGTTCATGCCACCTGGGAAGAAGCCGCGCAGCAGGTGGAGGTGGCCATTTCCAGGTACTCGGAGTTCTACCGCCGCCTGGCCTTGCCCTTCCTGGTAAGCCGACGCCCCAGCTGGGACAAGTTCCCAGGTGCGGACTACACCACTGCCATCGATGTGATCATGCCGGACGGCAAGACGCTACAGGTGGGCACGGCGCATCACCTGGGCTCGACCTTTGCCAAGACCTACGAGATCACCTACGAGGCGGAGAACGGCGAGCAGAAGCTGGTCTCCCAGACCTGTTACGGCATATCTGAGCGCTGCATTGCCGCCCTGATTTCCGTACATGGAGACGGAAAGGGCCTGGTCCTGCCCTGGGGAGTAGCTCCTACCCAAGTAGTAATAGTGCCCATCCTCCTGGGCGACAAAGAGAAGGTTCTGGCCGTTTGCCAAAAGTTGCAGGGCGAACTTTCTGCTGCCCACGTGCGCGTGCAGCTGGATACCAGCGATGAACGACCGGGAGCCAAGTTCTACAAGTGGGAGATGAAAGGCGTGCCCATTCGTCTGGAGGTAGGACCCAGGGATATTGAGAAGGGCGTCGTCACCCTGGTCCGTCGCGACGGAACCAAAAAGGCCGCGGCCATGGAGGGGCTGGTCGAGGCCATCAACAAAGAGGCAGATGATCTTCAGACGGCGCTCTACACTAAGGCCGCGAATCTTCATGACGCCAAGGTAAGAGCGGTTGCCGGCATCGAGGAGGCAAAGGCGCAAACGCAGGTGGGCGTGGCCCTGGTGCCCTGGTGCGGCGAGGTGGAATGCGGCCATCATCTGGAGAACGAGGTGGAAGCCAACATGCTGGGCGAGCCGCAGTACCAGAGCTTCCCGGAGGCCGCCTGTGCGGTCTGCGGCAAGAAGAGCACGGGGAGAACCTACATGGCCCGGCAGTACTGAAATGAGGCCAAACAGCACGAAATGAAAACGATGGTACAGGACCCGACCATCTTTTCTTTATCTTCTTTTTTGGCTCAAATTATATTTCGTTCTACAGATCATTCCGCGACTCGGGTGCGATATCCGATGCTGACGCGCC
>JALNZQ010000025.1 GCA_023229165.1 Methanothrix sp. | reverse complement strand
GTAGCGGAGCCCGGCATCATTCGCCGCGGTGAAGTGGTGGGCATCCTGGGTCCGAACGGCATCGGCAAGAGTACATACATCAAGGTTTTAGCGGGCGTGGAAAAGCCGACCGCTGGAAGATTCGACAGCAAGCTCAAGGTATCCTACAAGCCCCAGTACCTGAAAGCCGACAGCGATGTAACTGTGCAGGGGCTTTTGCGCAGCGTGACTCATGACTTTGACACCAGCTTCTACCAGACTGAGATTTTAAAGCCCATGGGCCTAGGGCCGCTTATGGATCAGACATTGACTGAGCTATCCGGGGGAGAGCTGCAGCGCGTGGCCATTACCGCCTGCCTCAGTCGCGAGGCGGACCTCTATCTGCTGGATGAGCCGTCGGCGCATTTGGATGTAGAGCAGAGGATGCTGGCAGCCAAGGTCATGAGGCGCTTTGCCGAGTCCTCGGAGAAGACGGTGCTGGTTGTGGACCATGACATCTATCTCATCGATCTGCTCGCGGAGCGGCTGATGGTCTTTGAGGGAACGCCTGGAATTTTAGGCATTGCTCATACACCGCTGGAGATGCGCGAGGGCATGAACGCATTTCTCAAAGCCATCAACATCACCTTCAGGCGCGACGAGGAGACGCGGCGGCCGCGCGTCAACAAGCCCGAGTCGAGGCTGGACAGAACGCAAAAGGAGCAGGGCGAGTACTACTATCCGGTTGAGGAAGCTTAAGAAATATTTTTATAACCTTCATATCATAACTGTCCGCCAGATCGTCTCGCAGTCAGCAATATTGTATCTGCAACCTGGGGTCGAGATTGGGAGATCTTGGATGAAGCTATTCAACCGTCACATGATGCGCAACCTGGAAGCTACAAGCCTGCTGGAGCTTTTCTTTGTCACATCCGTCTTTTCCGTTTTAGGCATCCGTTTCTTCTTGGCCTTGACCGGCTATCCCTCCCTCCGCCAGGGCAATTTGCACATCGCTCATGTCCTTTTAGGCGGAGTGCTCATGATGGTCGCCCTGGTCATTGCTCTTGCTTACATCAACAAATCTGCCTATTATTTGGTGGCTGTCCTGGGGGGCCTTGGATTTGGGGCCTTCATAGACGAGCTGGGCAAGTTCATCACCGGAGACAACAACTACTTCTACCAGCCCACGGTTTCCCTGATTTACGTAGTATTTATTCTGATCTACCTGATCATAGAGAACTTTGTAAAGAAGCCCATACTCAGCGAGCAGGAGAAGCTGATCAATGTTCTGGAGATTGCCAAAGAGGTGGTCCTGGAAGACCTCGATCACCGGGAGAGAAAACGGGCGCTGGATCTGCTTAAAGAATGCTCTCCATCCGATCCGGTGACCAAAGCCCTCAGAGAGCTGCTTTACGCCACGCAGTCCGTGCCCATCCCCAGGCCCGATATCTACACGGCTGCCAAGTATCGGGGCAGAAGGATTTACCGGAAAATGGTGCAAAAAACCTGGTTCGTGGGTGCAGTGATATCTTTCTTCATCCTGCAATCGCTATTCGCCATTGGTATGGATTTCTTTTTGCTCTATGTTAAGCTGGAATGGATGGAGGATCTGCATACTATCTTTCCCACACTCTCCTTCTTCGATCTGGCCGGACTTCTATCGGCCACGCTGGCCGCAGCCCTGGTGATTGCCGCTGCCATAAGGATAAGAAGCAATCGGTTGCAGTCCTACCTGCTCTTCAAGGATGCTGTCTTAGTGCAGATCTTTCTGGTGCAGGTATTCATCTTTTACAGGGCTCAGTTTCTCGCCCTCCTGGGATTGGCTGGCAACATCTGCGTTCTCTTCGTGCTCTATTACATGATCCGGCAGGAGAAGGCGGCCAACGGCATATGCGCATCGTGACGGCTCTCCGGGCTTTTGCTCCTGCGCTCAATGGTCACGATATCCAGGGCGCTATTCACCTTGGGTTACGTTTCTGGTTCGGATCTGCTCAGTAGATCCCGGAATGTCGGTCACGCACGATGGATGAGAGAACCGGATTCTGCCTGGTTAGCATCATAACCAAGACACGTGAGATTGGGGATGCGAGGAAGGCTTTCAAGAAGTCCAAGGAAGTTGGTAACAGGAAGTCAAGGCTTATGGTAACTGATGGCCTGCATTCCTACAAGAAAGCGTTAAATAGCGAATTTTACGACCATCATCGAGCATAAAGGTAGATGACATGCCAATTATCCCTATGAACAGGATCTATTGCAACTTCGTTCGGCCACACATGGGACTTGATGGGACAACACCAGCGGAAGCGGCGGGAATTGGAATTGATGGCGAAAGCAAGTGGAAGAATTTGCTCAATGCGAGCTTGAATCATGCAAAATAGGCATGCGCTTAACGACGGGAGGACATTTTTGCAATAGGTTAATAAATGTCCTCCTGTCATAGATAATCATATGGCCAGAAAACCTTACCGAATTGAGATAGACTACCCAAAAAAAAGGAGCCCACAGTACAACCTCGTAAAAGAGGTAAGAGTAGGCAATAAACATAGAAAAATAAAAAAATACATAGGCAGCGGATACACACCGCCATCTCCTGCAGATGTCCAAAGATTTTGTGAAGAGTTTGCATATGAAATAGAACTCAAAGCGGCCCAAAAAAAGGCCGAAATGAGCTGTGCTTTATATAAATCTGATTATCTAACTCGCGAACAAATTGGCTTTCTAGAGGAAATTCGTTTTGTATATGAGTCCTTTAAAGAATTGATGACCACGAACGAATTAGAAGTATATGAAAAAAATTTTGAGATAAAATATATCCAAGGAACAACACACATAGAGGGAAACACGATTTCTCTGCCCGAAGCGGCCGATTGGCTTTTACGAGGCGTTCAACCCAAAGATAAGAGTCTAAGGGAACTTAATGAGCATCGTAATTTTATTAATGTTGCCGCCTATAGAAATAAGTATTACAGAAAAATAACACTGGATTTTATAAAACATTTGCATGCCCTTATAATGTATAATATCGACGATGACTCTGCCGGATCGTTTAGGAGATCTGATGATATCTTTATATCAGGATGCGATTTCAGAGTTTGTCCATCTGAATTAATTGAACCAGAATTGAGTAATATGATTACAAATTATTATTCTCGGCTCGATGCAGGGCACCATCTATTCGAGGAAGCCGTATTATTTCATCACAGGTTCGAGCAGACGCATCCTTTTACAAATGGAAATGGCCGAGTGGGCAGAGAAGTTTTTAATTATATGCTAATGAGAGGAAGATATCCTCGATTGCTATTCTTGGGAGATGGTAGAGATATATATCTCAATGCCCTTAGATTTGGAGATAATGAGAATTATGCAGATATGGTATCGATCTTTGCAAAAATAATTCAAGAACAGCGATTTGAAGTTCTCAGAGATAATTTAAGGAAGGTGGCCGCACCAATTAAGAAGAGTGGGCAACTTCGACTTACAGATTATATCTAATGCAGAAAATTTTTCTGCTTAGATCAACACTCAGTATTACCCAACAACTGATGTCTATACTTGTAACACCATACCCGCAACACCACAATCGCACCACCACAATCGCACCACCACAAATGAACACCACTAGATGCAACAGAACCCTCTCTCGGGTTCTGTTGCATCCAAGGGTGGTGCGCCCATGGTGTTGCAGCCATGGTGGTAACTACAATTGACTTCCTAAAGGCGTGTTACTAAAGCTTACAGAAAAACTAATTATCTTTTTATAGTTATTTAATTTGGTAAAGTGTTATATTGTTGGATATGGTTAGGGGTGGTTTGATGGGAGATATTTATGATTTGATGGTTAGTGATGCCAGGCAATCGTTCTTTCAGCTTGAAAATTTAATGTCAAGCCTCGATACAAAAGCGTTTGGTGTTGTAGCAATCGGGGCAGTCATATTCTCAATTTACACATATATAATCAATAGTATACTCAAAGACGATATTTTATATTTGCCATACTTGACCCTCGTTTTATCCCTGTTGGTTATGATTTGCTGTATATTTCCGCGAAATTGGAAACGAGGCTCAAGCCTAAAAAATATTCAAGAACATGGTAATATGGTATTCGAAGATGCAGCAAACACTATGGCTATGAATTACTCCAAGTGGGAGGATAAATTATATAAAACATATAAAAGTAAAGTAGCCCTCTTTGAAATAGGGCTCGGTCTAATGGGGATATCGATTCTCTTTGAGATTGTTATTATCTTTGGTTTTTTGATCCCTGGTCTTTAGCCTCATTAGTGTTCTTCTTGAAATTAACTTCCGTCTTTGAATCGGATCTTGCGGGTCTACCACCGATCGTTGCCGTATAATTCTGATCATCTTTCTTGCCCAAAAATTTCACCAAGGCATTAATTCATCTCGGACCTTTAATACTTTCGCAAAGAAGGATCACGAATGGTCGTTGTTTTTAATACTCGTTTTGAGTAGATCCATCCACTTATTCTCCCCCGTGATGCCCACCCCCGCGGCTTCTGCGGGCGTTGCTCCATCAAGCCCCATATGCGGCCTGACGAAGTTGTAGTAGATCTGATTCATAGGGATAATGGGCGTGTCATCTACCTTTATGCCCCTCATGATCTTCTCTCGTTCCCTAATGCTGCCATGCATCCTTTCCAAGACGTTGTTTAGACTCTCCTGCAATGCCACATCAGCAATATGCGTGCATGATAGGTGGTGGTCGTAAAATTCGCTATTGAATGCTTTCTTGTAGGAAGCCAAGCCATCCGTAACCATAAGCCTTGGCTTCTTGTTATCAACTTCCTTGGACTTTTTGAAAGCCTTCTTTGCATCTCCAATCTCACGAGTCTTGGTTATGATACTGACAAGATGGAATCTGGTCTTTTCATCCATAACATTCCAGAGCCAATGCCATTCGCCACCAATCTTGATTTTCATTTCGTCGGTGTGCCAAATATCACCTAGCTCAGGTTCAAGCGTGGCTACATAGGCTTCAATGATTTCAGTGTATTTTGAAATCCAGCGGTAAACGGTGCTATGATCTATATCGAGGCTATGACACTGCTTAAGATGGTCTGCGATCTTTCGCAGTGAAACATCTTTGAAGTACAAATCCAGGGTCGTTGTAACTATGCGCGGATCGTACTTCATACCTTCAAAACCTTCATTTGGCACGAATTTTCTCGCGCATGACTTGCAGAAATAGACCTGCTTATTATTGGCCTTGCCATACTTGATAATTTTGGATGATCCACAAAACTTGCAGACAATACCATTATCCTTAGACGATCGCGATACAAATTCCTTCTTATGATCTTCTTCAAGCTTCTTGGAGAGCTTTTGCCAAAGTATGACTGCATGAATGTGCTTACAGCTCACATGTCTAAACGCGAAATCTGGACAAGTGCAGTTCCAAGAGTTGGCATAGGACGTTACTATATAATTTAAATCTTTGCTTTGCGAGGGCATTTCGAACTTGTTTTGAGATAATTGCTTGGGCTCGATACCATTCTCTATCATCTGATGGCCGTGCAAGAGGCGCTTGCTGTATTCTGGATTATTGGATTCGTCCCGTGCCATGTTCTGTACATATGTACATAATTACATAAATAGATTGTGCTTATGGACATAAGTTTATATGGTAATATGTGCCAATTTTTAGCTATGGGAAGAATCGTTGTAGAGCTTGACGAAGAGCTAGATACAGCATTCCGAAATGAGGTTGCTAAGCGGTTGGGGATGAAGAAGGGAAACATTAAGATAGCAATAGAGCAGGCGATAATAGAATGGATGGGGGGAAGTATTTAAATAATAGAAAATTCGTATTATAATGCGTCCTTGATATTTGCGCTAATAATTAAATAATAGAAATTTAATGTAGTATTATAAATAAATTTCAAAGGAGCAATTATGAGTGAAATAAAGAAATTCAATCACGATAATAAAACAATATATTCCTCAGATCGAGAGGTCATTGCCGTCTTTAGAAATGGCAGATATGAAGAACTCCTAGACCTTGATCTAGCTCAACGAATGGTATCAGATGTCAATGTTTTCTGGTCAGAAGATGCTTATGAATTGTTTAAGGATATAAATAATAAATTAGGAAAATTTCTTGAATTTAGGAAAACAATAGAGGATTTTGAGAGTGAAGAACGAGGCACGGTTCTGGGTAGGCAAATAGCTTCTCGCGAGAGAATCCGTCTGGATAAAGACAAAATGAGAATCATTGATAAGATAGCTTCACTTCTTGGAGATAGCGGTCTTAAGCCACTATCAGATGTTGAGATAAGTGGCGAAGTAAATCCTAAATATATATCATTTTTCAAAAATAATATTTGGTTTGAAGTTTTAATATATAAATTGTTCGACTCCACTTCGTTTAGACACAAAGAAACAATCTTCAATTGCGATATCATAGGCAAAAGCGGTCTCAAACACCAGATTGATGTGGCTCTAATAACTCCAATGCATATCTCATTGATCGAGGCCAAATCCAGGAAATTTAAAAGAGAAGACTTAATGAACATGATCGGAAAAAAATCTGATATCAATGCTGATGTTGGATTTCTTATCACAGGGGAAAGCTATGTAGAAGGCAAAGAGTTCGAAGATAAATATAGAAATATGTTTGTTATTGATCGAATATTTGGAGATACTTTTGATAATACGCTTAAAACAATAGAGGGAAAGTATTAGCAGAGAAGTTTTCCCACCCATTCGACGAGATCCTTTTTAGATTCAATCTTTCTGGAATCAGCGCCCGCAGATATTGGCGGTTTCCCTCCCTGTGATCTAATAGTCAAGTTCGCTAGATTTGTGACAGCAGAACCCCCATATTGGATTTTACATACAATTTGATAGAGCCTAAAATCTTCATACCTGTCTTTAAGATCCTTTAGTTGCGTGTAATCCCCAATATTCGTCATAGATGTGCTATAACTTCTTCTAAGACCGTCTTTGTCTGTTACTTGGGCGGAAATGGATGAAATGCCTTTAATTCTGTTATCATCTCCATTAACCAGGTCTAGAAATGAATCCATGTCTCGTGGTTCGAAAAATCGCTCTCTGCTAAAGTTAGCTCCCAATATTTTCGACAAATCATTCGTCATGATATATTCCACTCTCTGAGGAGTTCCAGCGGGCGCAAGTAAAACTCCTCGATTATAGTCTTTTAGATATACAAAGAATGGTTTAGAGAATCTTGGAGGAATCTTAACCCGTGTATTATGTTCATTATATCTTCGATATGTAGCATATAAATCGTTTGCCTCATCCTCAATTTCTGAAAGAAATTTGATGAATAAAACATTATCGGACAATATTTTATAATTGCGCACCCCATGCAACTGATACTTAAATTCGGTTGCCAATCTCGCCACATCCTCCTTCGTATCTTCTGACGTTGTGTAATCCTTATCCGTTAATGTCATCGTGTCAAGGAGCTTTTGATGAGAATCTTTTAGGCGTTCTTCAATATCTTTATATATTTCGTCATATGAATCAAATTCTTCTTTCAAACTCAACGGAAAAACTCTCCAATCCATAGCGGTCAGCTCCCTGATAATTTTATATGAAGATACAACCTATATTGAACTACTTAAGCCTTGTTATATGGATGCGTTCTGCGATCATAAATTCATATATTTATCAAAATTTTTTAAAATTGCTTGAACGAATTTATAATGGCATGTAAAACTACTAGACACAATTTTATTACTCACCACCATACTTGCACCACCACAAACGAACACCCTCAGATTCAACAGAACCCTCTCTCGCAACCTTCATATAGACGTTCAAACATCCGATGTCCTAATTTGATCTAAATCGCAATTGGAGGTATTAAATGGCAGCAGGACAATTCGGTGGACAGACACCCATATTCATTCTCAAGGAAGGCAGCCAGAGAACGGCTGGCAAGGAAGCACAGAGGTCGAACATCATGGCAGCCAAGGCCGTGGCTGGAGCCGTCAGAACTACACTCGGCCCCAAGGGCATGGACAAGATGATGGTGGACAACCTGGGCGATGTAGTAATAACCAACGATGGTGTCACTATTCTCAAGGAGATGGATATCGAGCACCCCGCCGCTAAGATGATGGTGGAGATCGCCAAGACCCAGGACGCTGAGGTCGGAGACGGCACCACTACAGCTGTGGTTTTGGCCGGAGAGCTGCTCAAGCAGGCCGAGGCTCTGCTGGATCAGGAAATCCATCCCACGGTTATCGCTGCAGGCTACAGGGCTGCTGCAGACAAGTCCCTGGAGATTCTCAAGACCATCGCCGTAGATGTCTCTGTTAAAGATACTGAGTTTTTGGAGAAGATCGCCATCACCGCCATGACCGGCAAGGGCTCGGGCACGGCTCGGGGCGAGCTGGCCAGCCTGGCCGTTGAGGCTGTCAAGGCCGTAGTGGATGATGATGGGTCTGTCGACACCGACAACATCACAGTGGAGATGACGGTGGGCGGCGGAATTACCGATTCCGAGCTTGTACACGGCATGGTCATCGACAAGGACCGGCTGCATCCCAATATGCCCAAGAAGGTCACGGGCGCAAAGATCGCCCTGCTCAATGCCGCTATCGAGATCGAGAAGACTGAGGTCGATGCCAAGATCGAAATCACCTCGCCCGATCAACTGCAGGCCTTCCTGGACCAGGAAGAGACCATGCTCAAGGGCATGGTGGACGATATCATGGCCACCGGAGCAAACGTGGTCTTCTGCCAGAAGGGCATAGATGACCTGGCCCAGCACTTCCTGGCCAAGGCTGGCATCTACACGGTTCGCCGCGTCAAGAAGAGCGATATGGAGAAGCTGGGCCGCGCTACCAGCGGAAGAGTTGTCACCAGCATCCACGATCTGACCAAGAAGGACCTGGGCAAAGCGGGCATTGTCGAGGAGAGGAAGATCGGCGACGAGAAGATGACCTTTGTGGAAGAGTGCGAGAACCCCAAGTCTGTTTCCATCATCCTGCGAGGCGGAACCGAGCATGTGGTCGACGAGCTCAGCCGGGCCATGGAAGATGCGCTGCGCGTTGTGGGCGTAGTCGTAGAGGACAAACAGCTTGTTCCCGGCGGCGGTGCCCCCGAGGTAGAGCTGGCGCTGCGCCTGCGTGAGTACGCCGCAACCGTGGGCGGTCGCGAGCAACTGTCCATTGAGGCCTTCGCGGACTCCATGGAAGTCATTCCCAAGACCCTGGCCGAGAATGCCGGTCTGGATCAGATCGATTCCCTGGTGGCTCTGAGAAGCCAGCATGAGAAGGGCGTTAAGAGCGCCGGCCTGGACATGGACACCGGCGAGCCAGTGGATATGCTGAAGCTTGGCGTGGTTGAACCCCTGCGTGTCAAGACTCAGGCCATTAACAGTGCCACTGAGGCCGCAGTTATGATTCTCCGGATCGACGATGTCATCGCCTCCAAGTCCGGCGGAGCGGGCGGTATGCCTGGTGGCATGGGTGGCATGCCTGGCGGAATGGGTGGTATGGGCGGCATGGGGGAGGAATAAGCCTCTCTTACCCTCTTTTTTGTTTCAAAACCAAAAGTGTTATCATCTTTCCCGGTCAGATAGGCTCTGATGCAGCGCAAGCTTTTGATGAAGGGCAAGGTCAAAGAGGCCTACGATCTCGGGGACCGATTGGAGTTTCGTTTTACCGACAATATCTCCGTCTTTGACAAGGTAATTCCAAGCCTAATTCCCTTCAAGGGTGAGACCCTCAGTCGCGAGGGTGTTTACTGGTTTGAGAGAGCGGCCAGGATGGGCATCAAGACTCACTTTGTAGAGTACCTGCCTCCGGCAGGCATGATCTGCAAAAAGGTGGACATACTCCAGCCGCAAAAGATCACCAGCCATTCCAAGAACTACCTCATTCCTCTGGAGTGGATCTGCCGCTGGTATGTGGCAGGGTCTCTTTACGATCGCGTAAAAGAGGGAAAGGTCTCAGCACAGTCCCTGGGCTTTCCTTCCGGTCACGAGGTCATCTACGGCGAGGTTCTTCCTGAGCCCTTCCTGGAGGTCTCCACTAAGCTCGAGAAGACCGATCGCCTGCTGGAAAAGGCAGAGGCCCTGCAGATCTCCGGCCTTTCCTCTCAGGAATACGAGGACGCCCGTGATGTGGTGCTCAAGATCGATGAGGACATCGGCAGAAGCGTTGCCTCTCGCGGCCTCATCCATGTGGACGGAAAAAAAGAGCTGGCCTTTGACGATGGAAGACAGATCATGGTGATCGATGTCTACGGAACAGCAGATGAGGATCGCTTCTGGGACAAGGCCTGCTATGAGCAGGGTGAGTTCGTAGATCTCTCCAAGGAGTATGTGCGCCAGTACTATCGCCAGACGGGCTACAAAGATCTACTCTACGCTGCCCGGGACGCCGGCCAAAATGAAATGCCTATCCCAGCACTGCCTCCTGAAGTTGTGCAAGAGACGAGCAGGATCTACATCAAACTCTTCGAGATGATCACAGGCGAAAAGTTTTTGCCCGCCGGGAAAAATTAGGCTTGAATGACTAAGATTGGAGCTTAAAATATGAAGAGACTATTAATAGTTCTTATGTTGATTGCCGTGGCCATCTCCGGCTGCACGGAGAAAGGTCCAAGTGTTGCGGATAAGAGTGCAGAAGAGCTCAAGAATCTGTCCATTGCAACAGCCGAAAACCTGACCAGCTACAGCGTCAAGAGTTCAGTGACTCAGACGCTAAAGCTTAATTCTGGGGCCAATGCAACTTCTGGGAAGTCAACCACAGTCACGGAAAACGCTGAGACTGTTGCCGTTGTAAACCTGTCGAGCTTAGAGGCTCATGCCAGTGGCTCGACCAAGAACCAGATGGAGATGCCAGGTCAGCCTGCGAACACCAGCACCACAAATGCCGATGTTTATCAGATCGGAAACTCGACCTATGTAAATGATGAGAGTGGCAATTGGACTCATCTTGCAGACCCGAGGTCTAAGCAAGATGTTTGGGGAAAGGACCGAAATAATCAGGTAAAGGCATTAGCAGAGACGTTTAATCTGTCTATTGTAGAGGATCTTGGTACGGAGGCTATTGGTGGTGAGGATGCCTACAAATTTAAGATTGTAACCGGGAGCGGGGATTACACCAATCTCCATAATGCCGCTTTTGCCATAGCCGCCAAGGTAACACAGTATCCCATGTATTTGCCCTCTGTCAACAGGACCGAGCTGAATGAGACGGGCAAGATCGAAAAGATGGTCTGGATCTCCAAGAAGTCTTACTTGCCTGTGAAATACCATAGCATCATGAGTTTTTCCATGACGCCTGAGATCATAGGTGCACTAGATCCCAATACCAGCCAGATGAAGATGTTCAATCAATCGATTCGGCTGGGAGAAATCTCGGTCAGCATAGAGACGGATGATCTGTATTACGACTTTGACAAGCCGACTGACATAACCCCGCCGGAGCAGGCCCTTTCTGCACCGGTCATCACTCCTACCCAGGTCCAATCACAAGCTGCTGTGCAGGCCTGAAAAGTCTGAGAATGCATGCGTGAACCACTAGAGCGGCTTTTCCTCCGGGAAAAGCCCGTTTTAGCAATAATAGCCGTGGGTGAGATAGAGCGCGCCTACGCCGCGCTGGTCGCCAAGCGCATAGATTCTACCTTTCCCCATACATGTAGCATCTTTCGTGAGCTGGAAGCGCAGGGTTTGATCAAGTCGCGACCGGAGGGAAGGATCAATTACCTGGAGCTAACCGCGCGCGGCAAAAGCGTCGTCAAGGCCCTGCAAGAGCTGTCGGAATTGCTGCAAAGGCCGGATGCAATGAGGCAGAGGCTGGAGAGGCTGCGGCAGATGTCATCCTCGGCAGAGGGACAAAACGCGGCTTTGTGCCTGGGACCCTTGCGCCGGGATCTGGCAAAGCTCAAGAGCCAAGGAGACGGACTGCTGCGACAGGATGCAGAAGAACTGGATACGGCGATTGCATCCATTGTGCGCGGATGATTCTATTTATTTTTTGTAGTAACAATCATTCGAGGATAAAGCCGATTGATTTTTGGCGGGGTTTTAGGAACCTCTATTCGTATATTTATATATATCGATTTGCTGAAAAATACATGATATTAAAGTTACGAAAGTTTTATCAGTATCTAATATAATACTATAACTGGAGGCAGACAAAGATTGGGGAAAATGGAGATGACGCGAAGAAACAAGCTAGAGATACTTGGCAGTATTCTCAATATCTGCAAAACAGATGGATCAAGCAAGACCAAAATTGTCTACCAGGTCAACCTCAATTTTAAAAATGCAGGACAATATCTCGAATGGTTAACTTCGCACGGTTATCTTGTTAAAGAAGAACGGTTATACAAGACCACGCCTTCCGGCCATGAGCTGCTGCAAAATCTTAATAGTATAAATTCCACAATAAATGAAAACTTGGATTCTATCTAAATCCCAAAGCCCAGGAAATGGAGCAGTATCACCAGGAATGCACCCAGAACTCCGCCGATGCCGCAGATCAAGATCACCAGCCAGCTATAGCCAATTCCGAGTCCTGCTACTGCATTGGCTAGAATAAGAATCACCAGCCCCATTATGGCATTAACCACAAAATTCTTGATGGATCTCAGGATCAAGAACGCGCCAAAGACTATGACTATGAATAATAATATAAGTCCTGCATCGCTCATGACATCGGATTATACTCGCTAACTATTAAAAGGCTTTTTCTAAATTATACCTTAAATGTCTCCATTTCGCTTCCCAAACGGTGCAGCTCCTTTGTGTCCAGGGAGAGTGGATCGATATGCACCAGCATTATAGCGTTCTTTAGGGCTATCTCATCTCTCTGGGATTGAACAAATCGGAGCACAGTTTCATAGTTGCTCTGGGTGATGAGATATCCCATCCCCTCCAGCAAGATGATGGGATAGTTGGCCCTATCCAGGAAATCGGAGATCATACTGGAGAGCCGGGGGAAGTTAGTTGGGTCCACCGTCCTGTATCCCTGCTCGCTCTTTTGCGTCAGCCATATGACCGCATCTGCAGGCACATTATACCTTTCATTAAGGGTTTTTGGATTGTAGCGGCTCAAGCACAGCCCATCCATGTCGTGCCTCACCAGCTCGCTGAAGATCTCCAGGCTCTTTTGCGGCTTTTCCTCGGTGATAATGTAGGTAGTTCCTGGAATAAGTGATATCTCATAGGGACTTCGTCCATAGCTCTTCATGAGCTCAGCCAGGGTCACAGTGGGGTCGAAGGCAGGATCGTGTGTCTTAATGATTCTGGCCAGCTTTCTCACTGCCACAAAGAAGCTGCGCCTAGTCAGCACCAGATTCGGATAGATGTCTAAAGACATGCTGGACTGCAGAGCACCTTGCATTTCCGGTTCGCAGGCGCTAGCTGAATCATCTGATAGCTGCGACGTTTTCTTGCCAGTCTCAAAGAACTCCCCGGAGGCTACCAGTTCATTGGCCTGCATAACCGCCTCTCTTCTCACATCATCGTCGAGCTGGGAGAGCATGGCATCGGAGAAGGCCCGGAAGAGATAGGTGGAAAGGGGGCCCAATGAGAAAAGCAGCTCTTTGACCTCATTTATGCCTGAAGTCATGCTCGTGTGGACAAAATCGGGCCTTTCCGCCAGTATCAAATGTGACTTATGGCCCAAAAGCTCCATCTGGTAGACATATTCGAGTATCTCCCTTTGCGGGATTTTGCCCTCGTTCTCTTTGATGAGCTGCTCGATGCTGTCTATGAGAATGATGCTGTTCTTGCTGGACTCAACGAATGACTTTATGGTCACAAAGAGGAGTGGCAGATTTCTTGGAGAGATATAGCGATCGCTTCCCTTCTCCTCGGAGAGTTTTATGATGGGCGTCTCAATAAAGCCCCAGCGTTGCCTTACATCCTCCGGAGCATCATGCGTGATGCACAGCCCCTCCATGCCATGTGTAATCTGATCCGTGAAGACCTCATAGGCAATATCAGGCACGACATAGATCTTTCCTCGCACTAAATCATATGTTGGGAGTGTTTCCTTGGCCGCTTCCATCACCGGCTTCACAGTCACCTGATCTTCTACAATCATCCTGGTGGCTGAGGATCCCACCGAACCGGTAAGCGTCTTCTCAAATTGGCCCCATAGCTGCCGAAGCTGTCCCGACTCAATCTTTTCCCGGCTGGCGCCCAGGCGCTCAAGGTAGGCATCGACCTCTCTCCTGGCTGGCGTCTCACCGATATAGTGCGCCAGCGTTGCCTCCAACTCCTCAACAGTTCCCTGGTGTATCGCCCCTTTCTCCCGGTCGTGGGGAGCTATCTCTTGCTGGTAAGCATCCACGAAACAATCGGCAGTGCTCTCTTCATCCAAACTGGGCTTGCTTGCCAGAGATACGAGGACATACAGGCTGCTGTTGACGAGAAGTGTCCAAAATACCGAGTTGGTCCAAATATCCAGATCAAGTCCGAATAGATTGGTGGGCATGAGGGCAGCTATGCCGAATGGTCCATCCCTGACTAAATCTCCCAGCCATACATGCCCTTTCGCAACCGTGGGAATGAGGGCTGTGTAGGCCCAGAGCAAAAAGCCCGATATCAGGCCTGCCATGGCTCCTTTCCGAGTGCCTCTCTTCCAGTATAGGCCACCTAAGGCGGCAGGTGCCAGTTGACTGGCTGCCAGAAAAGAGACGACTCCAATATCTGCCAGCGTATAGTAAGCTACAGCGCGCGAGTAGAGATATCCTAAGAGCACAACCAGAAGTATGTTCAGCCTTCTGGTATTGAGGAGCGTATCGGCCAGATTTCTATCCTTTTTTATATGGCTCAAAATATATGGCATCTCCAGGTCGTTGAGCAGCATGGTGCCCACTGCAACGGATTCCACCAGAATCATGGCAGTTGCTGCTGAAGTCCCTCCGATGAACACGAAGAGAGAGAGAGCGTCCTGGCCCATCGAGTAAGGTATGGTTATTATGAATGCATCCTTCAGACCAGGAGTATTCAGGAGCAGCCCGCCCCAGGCGATGGCAGGAACGAATAAATTGATCAAGAATAGATAAAGGGGAAAGAGCCACATGGCCTTCTTGAGATGCAACTCATCGGAGTTTTCCACCACCATGACATGAAACTGTCTGGGCAAGAATAGGATGGCAAAGAAGGAGGCTAAAGTCAAGCTGAACCAGAGCGTCGGCTCTACGTTCATGAGTGTCTCATATGCTTGATTGTTTGAGGCCAGGTCGATTACCTTGCTCATAATATTTCCGTATCCCGAAAATATGCCGTAGGCGACATAGAGCCCTACGAGAAGAAAGGCCACTAGCTTTACCAGAGATTCAAAGGCCACCACGGCGATGAGGCCCTCGTGGCGCTCCATGGGATCGAGGTGGCGGGCACCGAATATGACCGCAAAGGCCCCTAAGAGCACTGCCACCACCAGCTTGCTCTCTACGGCAAAGTCCAGAAATGTGTGAGAGCCGCTCAGTATATCCAGAGATGTGGAGATGGCAATGAGCTGCAGTGCCACATAAGGAGTTACCATGATCAGGCTCAATACAGCTACCACAGCACCTATGGCGTAGCTTCGGCCATAGCGAAAGCTGATAAAGTCGCTAATTGATGTAAGCCTGTGCTCTTTCGAGACTCGAATCATCTTTCTGATGACGATCCAGCCAACCGTCATGGCCAAGACGGGTCCCAGGTAGATGGGCAAAAACTCGAGACCCGTAGATGCTGCCCTTCCTACAGAGCCGTAAAAGGTCCAGGCGGAAACGTATACGCATAGGGAGAGGGCATAAACATAGGGATTGGCGACGATGCTCTTTCCTAAGTGTTTTTGGCGGTCAGCATATCGGGCGATGCCAAAGAGCAGCAGCAGGTAAAGGACCATTACGACCAGGGCGACGTGCGGTCCAATCAATCAAAATTCCCCCAATCGAAAAGATACAGAGCCAGTATGAAGAATAGCCAGATCATGGCAACATAAACCAGTATGGCGGGCGTGCCCATTATAACGTAGCCACTCGCCAGTTCGATTAAAGGCCAGTTGAGCAGCACCCATCCTAAGACGAAGAGAAAAATCCAGAATTCCTTCTGGCCCAGGAGATCCTGCAAGGATAATGCCATATTTATAGACCCGGATAAACAACTAACCCCTTAACAGATATATCTACTGCATGCTTTCCCAAATGATGAGATGTGCCGCACATCTTTAGAATCTCTAGGGACCTTCTCCTTGCGAAATTTATCTCTTCATTTTGCAGCAGGATTATTCCATCTGCAACCTGCGCTATATTCGCGGGATAGGGTGTGCCCGGTTGTGCATCTTCTGCCACCAGTGCCACCACTGCGTTTGCTTTGATCATGTGAGACAGCTTAAGGAGAAATCGCCAATATTCATCTTTAAGAACCTCTTCCAGAATGGAGAGGTTTTCAATGACGATTCGGGCCGGCTTGAATGTATCTATCTCCCTCTCCAATATGTCCAAAAAGTCTTTCGATCGGCATGCATTTTCTACCATCTCTTCCAGCTCCAGGTAGCAGATCTCCTTGCCAAAATAGGTACTCTTGACAAATTCATAACTGGATGCGTAATTGAATAGCAGATCCGAGGGTCCGCCGAAGGTCAGCAGGTATAGTCCGTGCTCGCCCAGATCCGCGCCCTTGCAGAGAAATTGAGTACAAAAGGTGGTCTTGCCTGCCCCAGCGTCGCCTGCCAGAAGAGTGAGGGACGGTCTGGGAAGGCCGCCCTCAATCATGTTATCCAGACCTGGAATTCCTGTAGGCATCCTGTTTATCAAATTCAAATCCATCCACCAGGCTTTGTGCTGCTCAGGGAATCTCTTAGAAAATATTGCCTCTCATCTTATTTGTCTTTATCTTATCCAGACGGCTTTTATATCAGGAATTCAATCTCGCTGACGTGAGACGACTTGATCCTTAGAACTCATTATTCCGGTGATATTAACGCGCAGTTGGATGGCAAAGAGGTTATTTTAACTGGCTTTGCCCACGAGACGCGCGCCCTGGGGGGCATAGCCTTCCTCGTACTGCGGGACAGAAAAGGCCTGGCTCAGGTAACCATGGTCAAGAAACTGCTGGGAAAAGAGGCTTTCAAGAGTGCGTGCTCCATCAGCCGAGAGAGCGTGGTAATGGTGCGAGGAAATGTCAAGGCAGAGCCTAAAGCTCCTCGCGGATACGAGATCCTTCCCACGGAAATCCTGGTGTTGAATGCCGCCCAGGTGCCTTTGCCCCTGGACCCCACGGAGAAGGTGGAGTGCGAGCTTGACACACGCCTTGATGCCAGGTTCATGGACGTTAGAAGGCCCTCTCTTCTGGCTACTTTCGAGATCGAGAGTGCAGTTTTACAGAGCCTGAGAAGCTACTTCTACCAAAAAGGAGTAACCGAGGTCTTCACACCCAAGATAGTGGCTGCGGCTACGGAAGGTGGAACAGATCTCTTCCCCATCAGCTACTTCGAGAAGGAGGCTTTCCTGAATCAGAGCCCACAGCTCTACAAACAAATGCTCATGAGTGCGGGCATGGACAGGGTCTTTGAGATCGGACCCATCTTCCGGGCTGAGGAGCACGACACCCGTCGCCACCTCAATGAGGCCATCTCCATTGATCTTGAGTTTAGCTTTGTCGATGACAAGGACGTTATGGAAATTTTAGAAGAGGCGGTTGCAGGAGCCTACAGTTATGTGGCCGAGAACTGCAGTTACCAGTTGGGTGTACTGGGCCTGGACTTGCAAGTTCCAAAGCTTCCCTTTAAGAGAATCACTTATTCCGAAGCGCTGGATCTGGCTGCAGAGAAGGCAGGCGCCAAGATGCAGTGGGGGGATGATCTGGATACAGAGACTGAGAGGTTCCTGGGTGAAACCATAGGCGAGCACTACTTCCTCACCGACTGGCCGTCCTCTATAAAGCCCTACTATACCCTGCCTTATGAAGACAAGCCCGAGGTTTGCCGGGGATTTGACCTCATGCATCCGCGCATGGAGCTGGCCAGCGGCGCGCAGAGAGTGCATGACTATAATCAGCTTGTCGAGCGCATAAAAGAGAAGGGTCTGGACCCAGACGGATTCGAGTTCTACCTCAAGGCCTTCCGCTACGGCATGCCTCCGCATGCCGGCTGGGGGCTGGGCCTCTCCCGGCTGGTCATGACCATGCTTAAATTGGAGAATATTCGCGATGCGGTACTCTTTCCGCGAGACAGAAGGCGGCTGGTGCCCTAGAGGCACAGGCTGTCTTTTTAGCGGCCTTCGTTTCCTCCCATTTTTATTTCTTATGTGTTATCTCTGATCTTTCAAAGCAATTTTGCAGATTGGCTGGTAAAAATAAAATTGTTGTACTGAGATTATTTTTATGGTATCTTTGACAGTCTTTTAGCACATTTTTCAATGGATTTCAATTCTTTAAGAAAAAAATATATATTACTTGTCTACAAATTATCTCATAATAAAAGAGATGGTCTCATGATTAAACGAGAATCACTGCAAAAGAAGCTGGCAATTGCGGCAATGGCGGGGATGCTAATGCTGCTATTGGCGGTATCATGTGTCGCCCAGACACCACTGAAAATGAGCGGATCCGAGAACTGCACGAACTGCAGTGCCAACGCTTCCAGT
>JALNZQ010000024.1 GCA_023229165.1 Methanothrix sp. | reverse complement strand
TGCAATGACTGCGGAGATTGCAGCAAAGGAAAATCCTGTCCTAAAGAGGACGATATGACAGAGGTCCTCTCCTCTATGCAGAGAGCAGACGGCATTATCATCGCCTCGCCGGTCTATTTCGGAAGCATAACTGCTCAGCTTAAGGCAGTCTTCGACAGGACCATACCGCTACGCCGGCAGGGCCTTCGTCTCAAAGATAAGGTCGGCTGCGCCGTCAGCGTAGGTGGATCAAGAAACGGCGGCCAGGAGAAGGCGCTGGAGACTGTGCATGCCTGGATGCACATACACGGCATGATAGTAGTAGGAGACGATGCCCACTTCGGAGGCATTGCCGTGAGGCCCGCCGCGGAAGATCGCATCGGCAGGAAGACGGTTGTCGCCAGCGCCAACAAGCTATGCGATTTGCTGGAAAGGCTGGAAGAGAGAAAGAGCTGCTGGGGCGGAGATTGAGACAGAAATATCTGGGTGAGAAAGGCCTTATTGGACTCATAGCATTCCTCAGCGCTTTCGTTCCATTATCTACTGACCTTTATCTTCCCGCATTGCCAGGAATGGCAAAATTTTTCGGCGTATCAACTGACCTCGCCAATCTCACTTTGATCTTGTTTTTTGTCTTTTTCGCAGCAGGAACTCTCTTCTGGGGGCCGCAAAGCGACAAATATGGACGCAGACCGATACTACTTATTTCTCTGTCCATTTATTCACTGGCCGGCTTCCTGTGCGCAGGTTCGGTTGATATATACCATCTAATATTATTCCGGGTCCTGCAAGCCCTGGGAGGCAGTGGGGCTTTTGCCGTAGCCACCGCCATAATCAAAGATGTCTACGACAGCAAAAACCGGGAGGTAATATTAGCTATGGTTCAGTCGATGGTGCTGATATCTCCCATGGCGGCCCCGGTTCTGGGCGCTCTCTTGCTTCGCATCACTTCCTGGAGAGGGGTATTTCTGATTTTGGGAGGCATCGGCTTGCTGGCGCTGGCGGGAAGCATAGCTCTGCAGGAGACAACAGATAAACGCTATACTGGAACGGCAGGGCAGGCCTGGAGAAGACTTGGCAAAGTGGCGAAAAACCCAGGATTCACCAGCTTGCTCCTGATATTTTCGTTGCTCAGCGTGTCCAGCATGGCTTTTATAGCTGCATCTTCGTATATTTATATAAATAGATTCAGCCTGAGCGAGCAGGCCTACAGCTACTATTTCGCATTCAATGCCCTGGGAATGATCACTGGACCCGTGCTTTATCTGCGGCTGGCCCGACGTTTTTCGCGGCGATCTATTATCATGTCCTGTTTTGCTGTTATCTCAGCCAGCGGACTTCTTATTGCTCTCCTGGGAAGCATCAAGCCCATCGTATTTGCCCTGGTGCTGCTTCCCGCCACGCTTATGGCCAGTTGTGTGCGCACTCCCGGCGCAAACCTGATGCTTGAGCAGCAGGAAGAGGATACTGGCTCAGCCTCAGCCCTGATGAGCTGCTTTGGCATCTTTATGGGCAGCGTGGGAATGACCATCATTTCTCTGCCCTGGAGCAATACCATCATGGTTTTGGGCGCGATGAACATCCTCACCGGGATTTCATGCCTGGCGCTATGGCTGCTGTTTTCCCAGAAGTCGTTTATAAAGCAGATTCCTGAAAGCCGGTTCAAAGCAGTTTAATTTCATTCCAGAGCCCCGACTATTCTGTAAGCTGCCCGCAACTGGCGCGAGCGCTCTCGCGAGAGAAACTGCCCACGGTTTTTCGCGCCTTCGCGTGAAACCTGACCCTGTTGAATCTTGCGTTTAGGCGCAAAGAAGGATCAGCTGTTTACAAAAGACTTCAGATATATAAAAATAAAAAAGGTCAGTCCAATTCCATCCTATCCCCTCATATCCTTTTTACCAGTTCGAGCAGGCAATATTGATAGGGCAAGCCCTCGGGTTTTTCATAGAACCTGTCTTGCAGCCGTCGATAAATGTCTTCGATCAGCTCTTTGTTATCTGCGTGCAGTCCAATGCGCATCGACGATTCACTCCAGGCCCTGACTACATGGGCCAGGGTAGCGGCAAGCATGGACCGTTCCTGTGGGTCGTCCAGCCTGTCCTGCGCCTTGGTAAAATAGGCGCACGGGACGGTCAAGGGATCAATGGCGTTGACGGCAAAACAACCCATAAGATCGTCTTCATCCAGCAAACCTGACATTTCATGGGGCGAGGCAAAGTAATCCGGTATAAAAATAGCCTCTAGCTCTGCTTGGGAAAGCTTTTTCTCCACATACAAATCCTGGCAAATGTCCCGTAGATTGTTATACCCCGGCGATGCCGGCCACCGGTCGTCTCCCAGATTGGCGAGATTAGCCAGAAACAAAGCACCTCCTTTGACCAGTGACGCCCTGCATTCCTGCAGAAACGTCCGAAAATCTGCTTTCCATTTTTCCGAAAATTTTCTACGTTCCAAATCAGGCAACTGGTTGGGCTGTATGCAGATGGGATGGCGAAAATAATCAGGTTCAACCGTTTTGGCATTCATCCAGTGCAGCGCAGTGGAGGAAAAACCGATCTGAAGTTTGCCTCTTATCTCAGGAAATGGCTCATAAAAAGACCGCTGAATGTACTGGGCCTCTACGTGCTCTGATTTTGCTAAAGCCGAGGTTTCCCAGAACGCCACGAAATTCGCCGGATCCCCTAGATCGATATAGACCAATTTGACGGTCAGCGTGGGATTCACCTCGTGAATCTGGCGGATGACCTCTTCAAACAACTCGCTGGAATTCACGCCGTCTGCGGCGCCGTAATCGGCTATTACAAACACCTCGTCGGCGTTCATGGCAGCAATCTGCGGCGAGATGCTGCGGATGTAAGAGGCCATCCTGGGCAGTATCTTTGCATTCACTGCACGGGCCGTATCCGAAATCCGGCTGTAATCCTCAGTCATTGTCGGCGAATATTGTTGTGATGCGTTCTTCATGGGCATTTACCTCAAACCAATCCTCAAAGGCTGGCGCGATGAACATCCTCATCGGCGTTGCCTTATAGCTGCACTTATTTAATAAGCTATTCATAAAACCGATTTCTGATACTTAGTCCAAAGCTAAATGATTAATATTGTAGACATTAAATAATTAAATATTAATAGTAGAATAATAGATTTTAAACCTCATAACAAAAAAGCTTAATTAGGTTAAATTTCATTTGAGGAGATAAGGACAGGAAATAGGCCTAATATTTAACGGGAGATGCATGGTATCATTCCTCTTTTGGAACTTAAATAGAAAGAATATATCAAATATTATAACGAATATTGCTTTATTGTATGATATTGATATAATTATGCTCGCGGAATGCGAAATAGATCCTAGTGATTTGCTGAGCAAACTGAATAGGTATGAAGTCAATTACAATTATGCAACAGGAATTACTGAAAGTAAGATAAAAATATTTATAAAATTTTCTGAAGATTTCTTAACCCCCATTTATGACGATGATAGAACAACAATAAAGCACCTGCGTTTGCCTCTCAAGGATGACATATTATTAGTCATAACCCATTTCCAGAGTAAATATAATTTTGACTCTGAAAGCCAAGTACTTGAATGTGCGAATTTATCAGATTATATAAAATTATATGAGAACCAAATTGGACATAAAAGGACGATCCTAGTTGGAGATCTGAATATGAATCCCTTTGAAAGCGGAGTAGTCGGTGCAAAGGGACTTCATGCTGTCATGGCAAAGTCAATTGCTAGAAGTGGTAAGAGGCAGATATCAGGAAGATCTTATCCTTATTTTTATAACCCAATGTGGGGTTTTTTTGGTGATAATACGCGAGGTCCGCCGGGAACATACTATTATCGTCGTTCTCAGCATGTAGCATTTTTTTGGAATATTTTTGACCAAGTCATGATACGCCCAGAGCTATTAGATAAGTTTAAAAATGAAGACCTATATATCTTGGATGATGACGGAGAGCGATCTTTGCTTTCAAGAAAAGGCTTGCCAGAGATATCTGATCACTTGCCGATAATGTTTAAAATTGAGCTAGGATAAAGGGGGAGATACATATGGAAAATCTTTGGTCTACAACTATCCAGAATGCAAAGAATAAAAATTCGCCGTTATATATTCTAAAAGTGCAAGCGTCACAATTAGGATCAATTACAAAAAATTTAGTAAGAGCTGAAATGAGGATGAAAAAGACTCCCTCGTCTTCAAATCAAACGATATTGGCTTTCGACTTTAATATTGTGGCAAGTTTATTGGAAAATTATAGATATAGGCTTTTCTCGGCTGGAATAGACATCTCTGAAAATTATCCATTGGTATTAAATTTGCCAAAGAAGTTAATAATAGAATTAATTGGAAATGATGAAGAAGCGCAAACAAAAGGCATTATTATTAATAATGAATTGGAATTGCTGGACTGGTTAAGAAGAATTTTTGGAGCAGAGTATACAATAAATATTATTTCTTCATTAATTCAAACAACCGAAAAGGGAAGTAATTAAAATATATTATTAAATTTATAGTAATTTGACCTTAATCCAATCATATGCAAGCCTTATTATCTCAGAAATTGAGATGGTAAAGCATGTTCAAGAAGAGACATGTGCTCACCATGCGGGAGTTCTCCAGAGAGGAGATCGACTCAGTCCTCGATATGGCCGCATCCCTAGAGCCTTATGCGCGAGGCCGGAAGAGCGATATGATGGCAGGCAAAATCCTGGCTCTGCTTTTCTTTGAGCCCTCCACTAGAACGCGCATGTCATTTGAGACCGCCATGAAACGGCTGGGCGGAGGCGTCATCAACCTGGGGCCCGCGGAGGGGTCCTCCATCTCCAAGGGCGAGTCGCTGGCGGACACAGTGCGGGTCATTGGCGGCTATGCCGATGCCCTCGTCATCCGTCATCCCAAAGAAGGCTCGGCCCGCCTAGCCTCTCAGTTCTCGCCTGTGCCCGTGCTCAACGCAGGCGATGGTGCCGGGCATCACCCTACTCAGACACTTCTGGACCTCTACACCATCAAGAAAGAGAGCCATCTGGAGAATCTGAGCATTGCTCTTGTAGGCGATCTGAAGTACGGCCGCACCGTTCACTCTCTGGCTTATGCGCTCTCGCTCTTCGGAGCCGATATAACTCTAGTGTCTCCCGCCAGCCTGAGAATGCCTGATCCCATAAAGGCGGATCTCTCCAGCAAGGGTACCCGCGTTCGCGAGACCTGCGACCTGGGTGAAGTGATCAATAACGTGGATGTGCTCTACATGACCCGCATTCAGCGCGAGAGGTTCCCAGACCCGGTAGAGTACAATAAAGTGGCCAGTTGCTACAGGATCACGCCCGAGTTCATGACCGGGGCAAGAGAGGGCCTCATTGTCATGCATCCTTTGCCGCGGGTGGACGAGATTGCCCCCTCCGTGGATGGGACGCCGCACGCTCGCTACTTCCAGCAGTCCTTTTATGGCGTTCCCGTTCGCATGGCTCTTCTTAAAATGCTTATCGGCAGAGGTGCTTGAAATGTCCGAGATCAAAGATGTGCCAAAGGGACTGCGGGTCAAGCCCATCAACAACGGAACGGTGATTGATCACATTGCCGGAGGCCAGGCGCTAAATGTTCTCAAGATCCTGGGGATATACGGCATCACAGACGCCACAGTTTCCGTGGTCATGAACGTGGAAAGCAGGAAGCTGTGCAAAAAGGACATCGTCAAGATCGAGGACCGCGAGCTGTTAGAGGAAGAGGTCAACAGGATCGCCCTCATTGCCCCGGCCGCATCCATCAATATCATACGAGACGGCAAAGTCATTGAAAAGCGAACTGTGGATCTGCCCGATGAGATCGTGGGCGTGGTGCGCTGCCAGAATCCCAACTGCATCTCCAATACCCTCGAGCCCATAAAATCCAGGATGCTTGTCAAGACCAAGAACCCGGTCTTGCTGCGTTGCATCTATTGTGAGCAGCCTCTCACCGACAGAATCGCAGAATACCTGATCTAAACGAATGCGAAAGTATAAATCAGGTTTAGGGCATGTCTTGCCCCGGATTAGATGAAGTTCACTCAGGCTTAGGATGGAGTAAAAGATGACTGTGAAAAATGGCGATTTCATCAGAATTGATTACACGGAGAGCGTTGAAGGGCAGGTAATCGCTGCTACCGATAAGGACGTGGCGACGGAAAAGGGAATATTTAATGAAGAAGCCCAGTATGGGCCGCACCTCATAGTAGTTGGCGCAGGCCAGCTCGTGAAGGGCTTCGAAGAAGATCTAATCGGAAAAGAGATCGGCTACTGCGGCAAGGTAGAGATACCACCAGAGAGCGCTTTTGGCCTTCGTGATCCCAAGAAAGTTGAGATCGTCCCCATAAACCGGTTTAAGGAGAAGAAGCCGGTTCCCGGCATGCGCGTCGGCATAGAGAATAAGGTTGGAACCGTCACCAGAATATTCGGGCGAAAGGTGAGCGTTGACTTCAACCACCCCCTGGCAGATAGGACCATCGTCTATGAGTACAAGATCAATGAGTTCATCGAAGATCGGCAAGAGAAGCTCAAAGCCCTCATCAAGACCTTTGCCCACATGGATTTTGAAGCGGAAATAAAGGATGATGTGGCTATAATAACCGTTCTTTGGGAACTCTCCTATTACAAGGAGTGGCTCATGATCAGGCGCGGCCTGGCGGATATGATTATCCAGCACCTGGGGCTGAAAGAGGTGGACTATGTTGAGAAACATACCGGCGAACGTGTCACGGCCGAGCTAATCTCGCCACCGGCAAAGGAGCCTGCCGCAGAAGGAACCGGACCCGAAGAGCTGAAGTCTGAGGATACAACACCAGCCTGATAGGGCAGCGAATCTTTCTTTTTTTGATAAATTAAAAAAATAGCATATTCTCCAGCTTCAGGATTTTTTGCGTATAAATCACACTTGATTTATGTTTAAAGGAGATGATGCTACCGGAAACTCTTTCCGGCAGCCTTCTATGAAATTTCCTTTCTTGAAGCTGATGCTGCATTACTCATCGAGCGCTACATTCGTGGCCGGATCTTTAGAAATAGAATCCGCCATGATTTGACCAGGACCAGCTATTGGAATAGTAGTAACTCGCTCCACCCCACCCATAGACATTGGCTCCATACCAGGGGTCATAGACTACCGGATTGTAGTAGTAGGGATAAGTTGGATAGACCACAGGCTCAGGCGCTGTGTAATAGTAAGTCGGATAGGTGTACGTATATGTTGGATACCAGGAGTATGAGCTATAGGTTGGATACCAATAGCTGTACGAATAATACCCTCCGGGATTCAACCAATCGTTATGTCCATAACCATCGAAATCATGATTACCGCCATGACCATCGTAATCGCCATGATCGCCACCATCAGGTGCAAATTCGTGACTTCCAGGTTCATCAATGGCAGCGCCTACTGCAATTAGCATTCCCAGCGCCAAGATTGACAACATCAGTTTTATTGAGTTGATTTAGATTCCTCCAAATACCATTGTCCATTTGCTTAATATTAAAAGGTGATTTTTATGTAGATATCACCTAATATCTATATGAACCCTCTATGTAGCAGCGGATACCTAAAACGCCCATCTCAACGCGCAGATGGAAAGACCTCATTAAAAAGACTGGATTTTGCGGCCTCAAAAGCGAAACCGCGGTGGCGCACCCGCGCAGCAAGCTGCGAAGTATTGCGCTAAAAAATAAAAAAACACTGACTTTGCGGCGGCACACCATCTTTCCTTGTCGGACATCTTTGCCCGGCAAGAGGCCCGCGAAGCCCATGAACCCCGCGACATTCTCGCCTGAAGAATTTGCGGGCCTCTTTTCCAGGCCCCCGTCCTCTTTACATCAGTTCTTGGCCCTTTTACCTTTTACCGATGGTGTTCATGACTGGTTGATGGGTGGTGACTGGTTAACTGGGTCGGTAGACGCGGCGTCCTCTTTGGGCACTTCTACATGCAGGGTATTGAGCAGATCCCTGACTATCTCCCAGGGGAAGGTGGATATGACGCGGCAGTCTGTCCTTCCGCGATAGACTCCATCCCCATAGGCTCTTCCATCCGGAGAGTAGCTGGCCGCGACGACCAGATCGCCCTCCTGGTATTGCCCCTGCCCCAAAAAATGTCTTTCAAACCTGAAATTGCCCAGCACTCCCGGCTTTCCGTCTATCAAAGGCTGGTAGAGATTGGGCTTATCCGCCCCCGCATCTATAAGAGCGTTGTACACAATATATTCATTAGCGGTAATATTAGCTACCATGGGCTCATCATAACGGGTAAGGATCAGCCAGGCAAGGTAATCGGCGCTGTCTATGGTAAGGTTGTACCTGACAAAATTCACACCCAGAGAGGTGACACCGCTAGAAGGCGCTTCAACGATGACCCTGTACTCCATCGTAGTATTCATATCAAAAGAGACGTTGTAGGGCCCAACCGGTCCTGATTCGTAAGATGCAAATGCTGGCGCCGCCATGGAAAGCACCAGGAGCAGGATTAATTCCGCGCGCATGACTATTGCCACTGATTTCATTGCGGCCTGGTTTTGTTGCCGAATACATTTTATCCTTTTGGTGAAACCGTCCGATCCCAATTTCCTGACCCGCTGGGCGCTAATCATAAACGGGCAATGTGATAGAATGCCTGGCCGATCATGCCGCACTCCAAGTAAAGCTGGCTGTAATACCAGGGACCATATGATCGATAGAAAGCCCATTTAAAGAAGCTGTGAAAGAGCAGATCTACATCAAAAAAAAAATGCGTTCGGCCTCACGTCTCGCAGCTCTCCCCCTCTTCGCCCTCCTCTGGCTTGGCCTCTTCCGGCTTGATCTTGCCGATCTTCACCCAGTAGTTCTTGATGGCCGCATGCAGCGCATCCGCCCCAAGGTTGGAGCAGTGCATCTTCTGCGGCGGCAAGCCGTCCAGCTCGTCAGCCACATCCTTGCGGGTGATTTTCATGGCCTCGTTCAGAGTCTTGCCCTTGGCCATCTCTGTGACCATGCTGGAGACGGCTATGGCTGAGCCGCAGCCGAAGGTCCTGAATTTGATGTCGTCTACCCTGTCTTCCTTGACGGTGATGAATATCTCCATGAGATCGCCGCAGACGGGGTTGCCTACTTTGCCGTATCCGTCCGGGTTCTCGATCACCCCCACATTCCTGGGGTTCATGAAGTGTTCCATAACTTTCTTGGAGTAACCAATCTGTGCCATTTTGTTTTCACCTTTTATAGCGGAGAGAGGGCCCTCAGCCGTTCTACTGTCTTTTTCGCCGCATGGGCGATGAATGGTATCTGACCGGGATTGCTCTGCCTGCCCAGCGTCATGATCATGGAGCCATGCGCCTGCTCATGTCTTAAGCCTATGGCTAAAAGCACATGGGAGGGCTCCAAAGTACGTGAGGAGCAGGCCGAGCCTGTGGATACCTGAATGTTGAACATGGCATCCATGGTGAGGAGAATGCTCTCCCCCTCAATGCGGCTGAAGCGGAAGCTGGCGTGATGCGGGAGCCGCTGCGTCGGATGACCGGTGAGGTACGACTCCTCGATCTTGAGTATCTCCTTGATCAGAGCGTCCCGTATGGCCTGCAATCGCACTCTCTCCTCTGCCTTCTCCAGTTTCGCCAGCCTGGCCGCCTCGCCAAATCCGGCCAGTGCATAGAGATTCTCGGTGCCGGGCCTGTAGCCGCGCTCCTGTCCGCCGCCGAAAAGAACGGGCTGAATGCGAACGCCCGATTTCACGTACAGCGCGCCTGCCCCCTGCGGCCCGTAAAGATCATTCGAGGAAAGGGTGAGCAGATCGATGCCGTCCTTTTGCACATCGATCGGGATCTTGCCTGCGGCAGCCGACGCATCCACGTGCAGGAACTGCCCTCTCTCATGCACAAGATCGCTCACCTCTTTTATGGGCTGAATGGTGCCAATTTCGCTGTTGGCGTACATCACCGATGTGAGGACCGTCTCCTTGGACAGCAGGCTTTCCAAAGCCGCCAAATCGATGCTGCCCATGGCGTCCACCGGGACCAGATTGAGGTCAAATCCGCCCTTCTTCAAGTCCTTCATGGGGTTAAGCACAGAGATGTGCTCGATTTGACTGGCCAGCAGCTTCTTGCCCTTTGCCGCGTTCCTTTGCACCGCCCCCCGGATGGCCAGGTTGTTAGCCTCAGTGACGCCTGATGTGAAGACGATGGTCTCCGGGTTTTCTGCATTTATCAGCTCCGCCACTTTTGCCCGCGCCTCTTCCAGAGCGGCTTTAGCAGCCAGGCCCCGGGAATGCAAAGCAGAAGGATTACCAAAATCGCCGGATAGATAACGTTCTGCAAATTCGGCAGCTCTGGGGTCCACGGGAGACGCAGACTGATAGTCGAGATTGATTCCACACATATTTTCCTCTTGCCTCTAGAATGTTCAGCTCTTCAGGTTGCCACACATCCGCCTAGAAGCTGATAGTCGAGTCTGCATCCAGCGCCAGGTCGTTTAATGTTCCTGCTCCGGCAATTTTTGCCTCAGGTATGAAGTCACCCCTGGCGATGCCAAGGAGCTGTGTGCTCTGCTCGCAGATGTACATCCTCACGCCGGAGGCGAGAGCCTGGTCGATGACCTCTTTGAGAGAAGGAAAGCTTCCGATCTTGATCTTCTCCGCCTCGCCCTTCTTCATGGCGGTGATGCCCTTGATCATGAAGAAGATGGAGGCCTCTATGTCCATAGCTCGGGCGGTCATTCCAAGGATAAAAGGCGCGTAAAGTCTTTCCGGCGTATCCAGGCCGCTGGTCTGAACGTAAAGAATTTTGCTCATAATACGATCACTGCCATATTAATTCATTTATTGTATTCTGTGCTTTTACTTATTCCTTCTTATCCAGAAAGTTATGATATTTTCGGACTTCTCAAGCCCCAGAACCTCATGGCCCGCTCGCTTGGCCCAGCGGGAGATGTCTTCCTCGGCAGCAGGATCGTCTGCTTCTACTTTCAAGACCTGTCCTACCTCTATGTTCTCAATCTCTTCCTTGGTCTTCGCGATGGGCATGGGGCAATAGAGGCCCACACAGTCCAGCTCTGCATCATGAGCCAAATTCTGATCAGACATCAAACAACCTCATCGATGCATATTGTTAGGTTCTATTCTATATGTAGCTTCTTGCAGCATTTTAAAAAATCTGCATTACTAAAACAAAATATTTATATTTAATCGCTGGTGCAATAGTAATAATTAAAGCAGTAATTAAGAGGACATAACGATCATAACTGCGCTTTATTCCAGCAAAGCAAACGCAGATGGCAAATCTGGACGCATCCGACGGATCTTCCGAAAGATATATCAACATAAACTATTATTTATGGCAATCATGGAATTCACTGGCCGCATGCCAGCTGAGAAAGCATTGCTGAAAGCTGAGCGAGCCATAGTGAACAGCAAAACCCAGTATGAGCAGGTCATCTCGAGGATACCAGAGATCATCTGGCGTCATGATGTCAATGCCAATGGAGAGAATGTCGGTTCCTACATCTCGCCGGTTGCAGACAGGATGCTGGGCTTGCCGGATGGCACTATCGGAAACAGCTTCAATAAATACAGTTCCTATGTTCATCCCGATGACTTGCTGCTCGTACGGGAGATACTCACCAAATGGATACGAACGCAAGGAACGGACAAAGCTGCAGAATACCGTCTGCGAAAGGCTGATGGCACAATGATTTGGGTTCGTTCTATTGGTTCTGCTTATTCCAACCAAGACGGCCGGGTTACAGTCTTTGGCACGACAAGCGATATCACCAAGCAGAAAGAGGCCAATGAAGCACTACGGAAAAGCGAGGAAAAATACCGCAGACTGATCGAAAACAGCCATGACATTATCTTTACATTCACACCAGAAGGGAGATTCACCTTCGTTTCCCCAAGTTGTTCCACACTCCTGGGGCACCAGGTAAACCAGATAGCAGGAAAATCATTCCCGCAATTCGTACATCCGGATGATACTTCCAGGTGCATGGAATTCATGCGCGCAGTAGCCAGAACAGGACAACGACAAACGGGCATCGAACTGCGCGTGCAGCATGCCGATGGAACGTGGCGTTGGCTTTGTGTAAATGCTGTTCCTTTGAAGGACGAATCCGGCATGATCGATGGTATCGAAGGGAGCGCTACTGACATCACCGATAGCAAAAGGACCCAGATAGCGCTGCGCCTCCAGTATGACCTCAGTCTTGCGCTTAATTCCAGCGACGACCTGCACCAGGCACTTGAGCGCGTCCTGGAGGTAGCTCTGCAGTTAGAAAGCTTTGACTGCGGAGGCGTTTACGAGGTCGATCAGGTCAACGGCATGCTCGACCTGGTGGCGCAACGCGGGCTATCGCCGCAATTTATAGCGCAGGCCTCACATTATGCGGCAGATTCTCCGCATGCACGCCTGGCCAAAGCAGGCGAAGCGCGCTTCGGGATCTTTGCCAATATCAGCCCGATTGAGAACGACATCCTTCTGCAAGAGGGTCTGCATGCTATTGCCATCATCCCAGTTCTGAGCCAGGGTCAATTGATCGCCTTGCTAAACCTCGCTTCGCATACTCAAAACGAAATACCTGCCAGCACACGCAACATGCTTGAGATGCTTGGCCTGCAAATAGGCAATACCTTGATGCGCCTGCGTTCAGACGCCGCACGAAAGGAGAATGAATTGAGACTCAGGACTATTTTCGATACCTCAAGCGCGGGAATAATAATAGTTGACCCAGAGGGACAGATCGTTCAGGCCAACCAGCAGTTAGCCGAGCTGTTTGCATGCCCGCTGGAGATAATGATCGGCACCTCATATACTGCCTTTGTTCATCCCGATGAACGCCGGGTGGGAACAAATAACCTGCAAGCGATGCTGGAAAATAGGCTCGATACTCTCTATGTAGAGCGACATTATCTCCGCAGAGATGGAAGCGATTTCTGGGGATATTTAAGCGGCCGACGAATGGTAGGATCAAACGGTGTGTTCATAGGCTTACTGGGGGTTATATCGGATATCACCGAGCGCAAGCAGGCTGAGGAGGAACTGCGATGGAAAACAGCACTGCTTGAAGCTCAGGTCGAAGCCTCTTTGGACGGAATTTTGGTAGTGGATAACCAGGGACAACAGATCATTACTAATCAGCAGCTTCTTCACATGTGTAAAGTGCCTCAATCAATCGTCGATCATGTGGAGGACCAAACCCATCTTCAATATATTGCCGGCAAAGTCAAGAATTCAAATCAATTCCTTGAAAAGATAATGTATCTTTACAGTCATCAAGACGAATCCAGCCGGGATGAGATCGAATTCAAAGACGGAACGGTTATGGACCGATATTCTTCTCCCGTAATCGGTCGAGATGGGGAATGCTACGGTCGGATATGGACATATCGTGACATCTCCAGGTATAAGCAAGCCGAGGATGAGATGAAGAAAACCAATTTGCAGTTGGTGATGGCCACCGAGCATGCCCAGATGATGGCTGCAAAAGCTGAGCTGGCCAATGCAGCAAAGTCCGAATTCCTGGCCAACATGAGCCATGAGATTCGCACCCCCTTGAACGGCGTCATCGGCATGATTGGATTGCTATTGGATATGGACCTGAATACCGAGCAGCGTGAATATGCACAAATTGCCCGTATTAGCGGCGAGAACTTGCTGTCTCTCGTTAACGAAATCCTGGACTTCTCCAAGATCGAAGCCAGCAAACTGGAGCTGGAGATCTTGGACTTCGACCTGCGCTCTGCGCTGAAGGATACGACCGATTTTTTGGCCATCTGTGCCCAGGAGAAAAGGCTGAAACTGGTGTGTATGGTAGAGCCAGAAGTTCCTTCGCTTCTGAGCGGAGATCCGGGAAGGCTGCGCCAGATTCTAGTCAACCTGGGAAGTAATGCAGTGAAGTTTACCGAGGAGGGCAAGATAGTGATACGCGTCAGCCTTGAGAGCGCGGATGAAAGAACTGCTACTATTCGTTTCTCAGTCAGCGACAGCGGCATTGGCATCCCGGCGAACCGGCAGGATATTCTCTTTACCCCCTTCACCCAGGCGGATGGCACCACCAGGCGCAAATACGGCGGAACCGGTTTGGGTCTGGCCATCTCCCGGCGGCTCGCCGAGCTGATGGGAGGAAGGATCGGTGTGGAGAGCATTGAGGGCAAAGGATCCACATTCTGGTTCACTGCGGTGTTTAAGAAGACGCCTGCAAGGGCCATATCTGCTGCTGTGGCGCTCACTGAAATGAAGAGCGAGCAATCTCTAGAATGCTCCACGGCCTTGCCTGGCCTTTCCGAATCCCTCAACCGCAAAATACGCATCCTTCTGGCAGAGGATAATCCCGTAAACCAAAAAGTGGCACTGGCCATGCTGAGAATGATGGGGCACCAGGCAGATGCTGTGGCCAATGGTCTGGAGGCAGTCAATGTGCTCCAGACCGTTCCCTATGACCTGGTGCTGATGGATTGCCACATGCCCGAGATGGACGGTTTCGAGGCCACCCGCACCATTCGCCGCGAAGGATCAAAGGCTCTCAATCCACGCGTTCCCATCATTGCCCTGACCGCTTCTGCCATGCAAGATGACCGAGAAAAGTGTACTCAGGCCGGAATGAGCGATTTCCTTGCCAAACCGGTCCTGAAAAGAGAACTGTCCGAAACGGTTGCCAGATGGATGACAAGAACTAATGGGGACGAACAGTAGATCAAGTACGTATCTAGCTCCGTTTTATCAATTTCTAAGCTATAACAATCTATAAATATGATATTTGATAAAGTAAAACTATACGTAATTATCGGCCAAAATCAGTCAAAATTTGCATCAAGACATGGATAAATATACTGAGGCAGAAGCATGTTAAAGGAGCTGGCTTGTCGCGTATTCTTGCAGACCATAATGGGCTTTATCTGTCGGACGTTGAGGTCTATTGTGAATATGCTGGAATATGCAATTTTGGCCAAGCCCAATCATTTTCTTTCATTGATGTGCATGTTTTGCAGAAAAACGGGTTTTATGCGGGCAATGCTTTGTTTTTCGATTTTCTTCCAATTTATTTGTGCCACATGTACCTGCACGCCAGCCGCCGATCTTGCCCAACCGGAAGGAACAATGAATATGGCAAACATGACCGATGCCATAAATGGGACAATAGCGAAGAATATGAGCCAGGGTACGTGGGCTCCCATAAGCGAAACTAACACACCTCAAATTGAGGCCATAGAGATCTCACCCCAAGACCCGACAACCTTGAAAGATGTAACACTGAAAGCAGTTTTAAAAGAGGCTCAGGATTACGAAATAACAGGTTATGTTTGGACGGTTAAAGATGACGTAACCGCATCTATTGAATACATCGGCTACACCAATCCATTTTCATTCACACCGCCGGAAGGCAAGTATGGAAACAAGGAAGCTAATTGCAGAATCTTATTTAAACATAAGACGACAGGAAACCGGGGTGTCGATAAAAAGTCAGAATCGTTTCAGGTATTCTTTGAAAAAGGCTCTCTAAATACTCCCCAAGACGATGATAGCAATGGCGTACCTAACTGGTTTGAGTACTGGAATAAAGAAAGAACGGTTCCAGACATGGAGGACGCTGAATATGATGGCAAAGGAGCCGGCTATAGCTACTGGGACCATAATGAAGGCAAAGTTTATTTGTGCAAGGCAGCAGGCGGCATATACTACCCAAGAGGTATAACGGTAACAACAGATGTTGGCACCGAGACCTTTGGCGGTCCTGAGGTTAAGGGCATAGATTGCGCTGCACAGGTCATTGCACATGAAAATTATCATAAAAAGGTAACAAATGAACTTAAAGGTAACAGGACGGATTCTGATAAGTGGCAAGGAGACAAATCACATATATGCTTCGACGAATGGAATATATTTGGATGGAATCTTTGTGTCAATGGGAAAGACTATGAGAAGGGCGATTCCTGTCCAGATGGGCTTCCCGATTCCTATGAGACAGACACATCACATACCGACCCGGACAACCCGGATACCTGGAATTTAGAGGAAGCTAAAGGGTATCACCCACAGTATAAAAATTCTTATGCAACATATGGTGATCAGGAGTACATGGCCATGTACACCGCCAATGGAATGGTGGGTGACCAAACCAAAGACTGGGCCAATCCAGGAAAGCAGACCAAAACAGTTAACAGTCCATCATACTATGCTGCAGCTAAGCCCCTCCGTGTCACTCCAAAACAGTCTTTAGTTCAGAGCAACATCAATGGCAGCTACGAAGACTCTGCTGAAGACAGCAACGGCAACGGCTTCTTCGACACGTTGAATATAACTTTTGATGTCGAGGTGGTGCGGGACGGAAGCTTTGATTTGATAGGGGTTATCAAAGACAACTTAGACCAAGAAATTGAGCTTGTGAACAACCGATTCGACCTCCTGGCAGGAGTTGACAAAGTCAGATTAACCTTCGATGGTTTAAAGATTAATCGTCATTATGTCAATGGGCCTTACACGTTCAGCGTAGCTCTTTATGATGAAGATGGTAAAACGCTGGATTTCAAGAACAATGCCCACAAGACGGTAGCGTACAAATTTACAGATTTCGAAGGGCAACAGGCAAATATCGTTGATAGCTTTACAGATATGACTGGAGACACCAATGGAGACGGCATCTTTGATAACTTAAAGATTAAAGTGAATCTGATTGTCAATGAAAGCGAAAATTACACAGTTGAAGGATTCCTGTATGGCGAAGGCGACAATCCAATCGCCTTTGCAAAAACGAAGTCCTTGCTTGCGGAGGGATTGAATGAAGTTGAACTTGCTTTCAATGGCAGCACAATAGCTTTATTTGGCAGAAATGAGGCTTACAGGCTAAAACATTTTTCACTTTTTGATGAATCAGGCACACGTTTGGGATTTGAGCCGGATGCATATCAGACCAAAGAGTACGATGCCTTGGATTTCAAGTCCAATGATGCCAGCCTGAAAGATTTCAACGATACCGGCCAGGACTCCAACGGCGATGGTTTCTTCGAATATCTCATGATTTCCGTGGGAGTTGATGTCTTAAAAGCGGGCAATTACGTAATTGAAGGTGATCTAAGTGATTTTGAAGGCAATGAGATAGAGAAGACTTTTGCCCAGATCTATCTTGACGCAGGCAAGCAGACAGTACCTTTGATGTTTAAAGGTAAAACCATATATACACACGGAATTGGCGGCGTGTTTAAGCTTACCGACCTGCTATTCTATGATGAGTTTGGGATTATCAAAGATGCCAAAAATTATGCCTATACCACGGGCATTTACAATTATAATGCATTCAAACCGCTCATTGCGTTGACGGAAGAGTACACCGATAGCGGAGAAGATACTAACGGCAACAGCTTGTTTGATAGCCTTGTAATTAATGTCGGTGTAGATCCGGCAATTAGCGGCAACGTGACAGCCAAAGCAAGACTGTTGGACGGCAGCGGAAATGAGATTTTATGGGCATCGAATACAACATGGATTGAGGCAAATCAACTGACGACGAAGAACGATAGCTCAAATAAACCGGCAGGCAGCAGTTTGAAGGTATTGCAGCTCAGATTTGATGGCCGCGAGATCTATGAACACGGCGCGAATGGCCCATACTTGTTAAGAGACCTGTATATATATCACGCTGGCAACCCGGCTTTCCCAGATTACGCAAATGAGGCATACGCTACGTCAGCCTATGAATACCAAAGGTTTGAGCATAATCATCCACCAGGAAAACCAACTGATCCAAATGGATCCGTAGAGGGCTTTGTGAATACTAAATATGAGTATGCAGTTTTATCCAAAGACCCTGATGCAGACAAAGTGAAATATACATTCGATTGGGGGGATGCAACTTCAGAAACCGACTGGGTAGATTCCGGCACGAGTACGAGTGCATCACACACATGGACGAATCTTGGAATCTACAAAGTCAAGGCCAAATCTACAGACAGCAAAGGCCTGGACTCGGAATGGTCGAATACAACCAATGTCAGCATAGTAAATAGGCCTCCCAAACCGCCGGAAAAGCCGATAGGAGTGGTCACAGGCTATGCTTTGGCACCATACAGCTATGCTACATCTTCAACGGACCCTGACGGAGACATGGTATTGTGCACTTTCAACTGGGGAGATAAAACAACTTCTGATACCAGCCGGGTCAAGTCGGGTATAAAAGTGAAGGCATCACACACATGGACCAAAGCAGGAACTTATCAGGTTAGAGCCATGGCCATGGACAGCAAAGGAGCCGCTTCAGGATATTCAAGCTCACTGACTGTTACCGTCAATCCGAACAAGCCGCCAAATGCTCCCGGCAAGCCTTCCGGATCCGTAAAGGGCTACGCAGGTGCGGCCTACAGCTATACCACATTGGCAAAAGATCCTGATGGAGACCAGGTTAAGTACACCTTTGACTGGGGTGATGGAACAAAAACGGATACCAAATTGGCAAATTCAGGTACAAGATCCGGCGCTAAACATGCGTGGAGTGCGAAAGGAACCTATCAGGTTAAGGCCAAAGCCACGGACAGCAAGGGAGATGTATCTGGATATTCAGGCTATCTATCCGTTACGATAAGTCCAAATGGCGTTCCCGGCAAGCCATCTGTTCCATCAGGCGCAGTTACAGGATTAAGCAAAAAATCCTATAC
>JALNZQ010000232.1 GCA_023229165.1 Methanothrix sp. | reverse complement strand
TACCAGGTCTATCAGGGGACAGCGGACCTCTACACCTACTTTGTTGAACGCGGCGTATCTCTTCTCAGAGAAGCAGGCATTTTCTCATACATCGTCGCCAACAAGTGGATGAGGGCGAACTACGGCGCACCGCTGCGGCGCTGGCTGAAGGAACAATGCATCGAGGAGATCATCGACTTTGGAGATCTCCAGGTGTTCCAGGGAGCTACTACCTATCCTTGCATAATGCGCATCACAAAAAGTGCTCCCCAGACGAGTTTCGATGTAACTCAGGTAAAGACCCTGGACTTCCGGGACCTTGGCGAATACGTCAGGGAGGACCATTACAGCATGAACCAGAATGCACTCGACGATAAAGGCTGGTCATTGGCCGATGAACGAACTCAGGCTATGCTGGATAAGATCAGGTCCAAGGGCGTGCCCATGGGCGAGTACGTGCAAGGCAAGATCTATTACGGCATCAAAACAGGGCTTAATGAGGCATTTGTCATCGATGAAGCGACGCGGGAGCGCTTGATTGCGGAGGATGCCAGGAGTGCGGAGCTGATCAAGCCCTTTTTGGCAGGAAGGGATATCAAGAGGTACGAACAGCCGAAGAGCGACAAGTATCTGATTTTCACCAGACATGGGGTGAATATCGATGATTATCAGGCAATCAAGGAATACTTGAGCCAATTCAAAGATAGGCTGACGCCAAAACCAAAAGATTGGAAGGACAAGGAGTGGAATGGACGAAAACCTGGAGCCTACCAATGGTATGAGATTCAAGATACAATCGACTACTATGAGGAGTTTGAAAAGCCAAAGATAATAGTCCCTGCCATTGTGATGACAGCATCTTATGCCTACGATAGGTCGGGCATCTATTCAAATGATAAGACTTCAATTATTCCCACGGATGATCTCTATTTGTTAGGCGTCATGAACTCGAAAGTTGCAGATATCATAATACACTCAATTTCGTCCACCAAGCAGGGTGGTTACTTTGAGTACAAGCCCATGTACGTTTCAAAGATACCCATCCGCACCATCGATTTCTCCGACCCCGCCGATGTCGCCCGCCACGATCGCATGGTCTCCCTGGTGGAGCAGATGCTCGCCCTGCATAAACAGCTCCCCGAAGCTCGCACACCTCACGAGAAGACGGCGCTGGAGCGGCAGATCGAGGCCACGGACGGGCAGATCGATGCGCTGGTCTACGAGCTTTATGGGCTGACGGAGGAGGAGATAGGGATTGTGGAAGTGACGAGTGGGTAGAAGCCTTCGGCGAAAGTTTTTGAAGCATTGATTCCATGTTTAGGTCAGACGATTCGAGATGAAAACAAAAATATCCGAGGTGCCCGCAAAGAAAACAGTGCCTCTTGATGAAAATGAGCGCATTGTTGCCGGGACTTTGAGAGGCGCTAGGGAATGCAAGATGGGGCTAGCGAAGCGATTTGATAAAGTGGAGGGTGCAATCGCCTATCTACGCGATCTATGATCTTTCAGGCTGAATTTTTTTCTGATCCGCACCATCGATTTCTCCGACCCCGCCGATGTCGCCCGCTACGATCGCATGGCCCTCCTGGTGGATCTAGACGCTCGCCCTGCATAAACAGCTCCAGGGGGGAAAGCGCCTCACGAGAAGACGGCGCTGGAGCGACGCATCGAGGCCACGGACGGGCAGATCGATGGGGTCCCGGCTGTACGCTCAGACGGAGGAAGAAATAGGGATTGTGCAGAAGGGAAGCCGGGTAAACGAGCCGGCAAAAGTCTTTAAAGCAGAGAGTCCATGTGCATATCTGGCGATCATAAATGATGGCAAAGACTGTCAAGAAGCCAGAAACGAAATATAGGTCTATCGAAGATGATGAGCGCATCGTAGCCGATACCTTAAAAGGAGATGCAGAGCTTCGGGCGGGTCTTGGAAAGCGCTTCAAAAATGCGGACGAATTCATAGAGCACCTTTCAAACCTTTCGACAAAAATTTTAAGCGCCTGACCAAAAAGAATGCCGTTTTGAAGGATAGAACTCTTAAAAAGATTCGAGAAATACTGCAGAATCCTGAGATTGGGGAAACACTTACGCAAAACCTTGCGGGTTATCGAAGTGTCCATGTCGGAAATTGGATTATCATTTATGAGATTATTCTTGCAGAAGTCTGGTTCGTTAACTTCGATCATCACGATTACGCATACGACATATGACTTTTTCTGCAGCTTGCGTTTGTTTCATATCACATAATCTGCTAATCCTGCTAATGTCGCCCGCTACGATCACATGGCCCTCCTGGTGGATCTAGACGCTCGCCCTGCATAAACAGCTCCGGGGGGAAAGCGCCTCACGAGAAGACGGCGCTGGAGCGGCAGATCGAGGCCGCGGACGGGCAGATCGACGCGGGGCCCGGCTTTATGGGCTGACGGAGGAGGAGATCGGGATTGTGGAAAATGCAGGATCGTAAGCATCGAATATATTTTGGCGGTATGTGGAGTTAGAACTTACTACTATCACCACAAAGACACAAAGAACACAAAGGACTCACAAAGAAAATTATTAAATTCTGGTCATGATATATTTTTGTTTGTCCGTCTTTGTGCGTTCTTCGTGAGCTTTGTGCCTTTGTGGTGAAAATCGTAGTCCGTAGTGTGTATATCCATTTCTTGATCCAGTATTTTTAGCCGCTCCCATTCCGCACCGACTCCACCGACGTCGTCCGCCACGATCGCATGGCCCTCCTGGTGGAGAGAATGCTCTCCTTACATAAACAGCTCCGGGTGGAAAGCGCCTCACGAAAAGACGGCGCTGGAGCGACGCATCGAGGCCACGGACGGGCAGATCGACGCGGGGCCCGGCTTTACGGGCTGACAGAGGAGGAGATTCGGATTGTGGAAGCGTCGAGCAAGTAGTTTTATATTCTTTTCCAGCATTTAGAATCCGGGCAATAAAATGGCGATAGAAGTTGAACTTCCTAGAGAGATCGAGTTATCGATAAAGTCCAACAAAAATTTGGATGCATTAGTGCGAAAAAGGATAGAACGTGATATACTCGAAGATATAAAAAACGATATATTTATTTCAAAAATTTTTGACACGCTACTAAAAAGAAGTGATCTTTCTGAAGATGACGTAAATAAATTAGACCACAAGATGAAGCGAGAAATAATGGAGAAACTGGGATGGAGATAGTGCTGGATACGAATATCCTGATATCTTCTCTCCTAAGGAATGGTTTGACCAGAGATATAATATCAGTATCGCCTTTTAAAATGTATACAGTTTTATATGCTAAAATTGAAATGGAAAAACATAAAGACGAATTATTATCCAAGTCAAAGCTGGATGAAAAATCCTTTGGTTATTTGAAAGAGTGCAGGATGTCGTCAAAGCCTTTACCACAAGAGAACTGATGAATTTATTATGATCATAACTTGAGCTTCTATCGATAACATTTCCTGGTCGCCCTAAATGATTTATCGACAATTTCCCGGGATAGAATTATCGGCACAGGCGAGGAGATGGTGGCAGTTGTGGCACTGAGAGGATGGGCTAGATGGCAATGAGTTCTTATCCTCCCTGCTACGTTCTAAGGTTAATATTTCTGTGTCGATTACTATGCGGCATTGTTGCAGGCAAACATGAAAACAAACTTGGATATGGCCACATCACGGCGCAAAGAGCTTTTGGAGCTCATTGCGTCCGCGTCCGATGAAATTGCGGCAATAGATCGCAGTTTACCGATTCTGTACAGTCAAGCCCTAGAGGCCGATCTCCATCAGAGCAAAGAAAAGCGTTAGCTTAAAGCGAAACTCGCCCGGTCTCGCGCACGCCCGTACTCGCGCGGGATCGTTCCCCCCCACGCCCACAAGCCCTCGCGCGCGTCCTCACCTCAGGCACCTCTTGCGCGAGTGTGGACGACCTTCATCGAAGAGACTGCGGCATCGTGCAAAGTAGCTTTGGCTTGCAGGCCTGGGGACAGGTCGAGGCTGGCGACTGGCAGAGATCCGGGCGGCCCTGGGCGGAGGGTCCGAGCGCCTTTCTACGTCTGGCAAAATTTATAATTGATAAATAGGCTTATAATACGTATGAAACCGATTTGGTGTTTTGTGCTGGTGGCCATGGTCTTCCTGGCCACGGGAATCTCTTCGGCAGAAGTTCCAGACCTGCTTGGGGTTTGGATCGGCTCTTGGAGTGCGTATGATGAAGGGGTGGGTTATTCTAATTTGACGGAAAATGAAAGCATCACACTTACGATCGTCGAGCAGAAAGACCGAATCTTCGCCGGAAATATTACATTTCAACTGGATAATGAAACAACGGGCGGCAAAGGCTTTGCAGGAGCCATTGGTTTGGATGGTAAAACGCTCTATGCAGCCGAATTTGACGGGGGCTATGCCTTTGGGAGGATCATTTCCAAGGATGAGATGGAGCTGATATATCTCGCGGACGGAGAAAATGGTTCGGTG
>JALNZQ010000231.1 GCA_023229165.1 Methanothrix sp. | reverse complement strand
ATCCACGTGTTACTGAGCAGTTCGCCATGTATTGCTACATTCGACTCGCATGGCTTAGTCGAACCTCGATAGCAGTAACCTCTGGCAGGATCAACCAGAATTCTCTAGGAAGTAATTTAAACTCAATATGTTATTCCGAACCAGTCGGAATTGGCTGAGTCGCCAAGACCAATGTCAGACACGAAAAAGCTCGCGTCTCCATCTCTTATCGCAACTTTGCTGCAAATCCCTGCGATTTATCAGGGCTATGGTCACGAGGTTGCGACGCCTCATCGGCCCATTAATGTAGTCAGCCGAGGTATTTAAGCTTTTCCCCAGATAACCTCATTTCTGAGAAGACCGGAGAAAACCTGGACCTTCTAAAACCGATGTCATATTCAGGCCCCATAATCACTATCTACAGGACCCGTTGCCACACCCTTTCAGGCGGGCCGAACTCATCCAATAACTCAGATGTATATAACCTTTTTGCCCTATTGATTTGAGCTATCGCTTAGTTTTAATATGATCGTAACCAGGAATCCAGGAATAATAATCCAGGATTAATACGCCTGCGGGAGGTCTTTTATGGGTTATACATTAACTGAGAAAATTCTGAGGCATCACCTCGCGGATGGCTTCTATGAGCCCGGCAAAGAGATTGGAATAAAGATAGACCAGACCCTCACTCAGGATGCCACGGGCACCATGGCCTATCTCCAGTTTGAGTCCATGGGGCTCTCCGATATCGCCACCGAGCTTTCCGTCAGCTACGTTGACCACAATACCATACAGGTTGGATTCGAAAACGCCGACGATCACGCCTACCTGGAGTCCATCGCGAAGAAGTATGGCATCTATTTCTCCCGACCCGGAAACGGCATTTGCCATCAGGTCCACCTGGAAAGGTTCGCCAGGCCCGGCAAAACCCTGCTGGGATCCGACAGCCACACACCCACCGCAGGAGGCATGGGATGCCTGGCCATGGGTGCTGGAGGACTTGATGTAGCCGTTGCCATGGGAGGCGGCGCATACTATCTTACCGCTCCACGCGTGATCAATGTCCACCTTACAGGCCGTCTAGAGCCCTGGACCACAGCCAAAGACGTAGTCCTGAAAGTCCTCTCCATATTGAGCACGAAAGGAAATGTCGGCTGCGTCTGCGAATACACAGGGGAAGGCATTGCCGAGCTGACTGTGCCTGAGAGAGCAACCATTACCAATATGGGTGCCGAGACGGGCGTCACCACATCCATCTTCCCCAGCGACTGGCAGACGAAGCGATTTATGCAAGCGCAAGAAAGAGGAGAACAATGGACAGCTCTGGCAGCCGACAAGGATGCAGTCTACGATCGCACCCTTGAGATCGACCTATCAGAGATCGAGCCCCTCGCCTGCGCGCCTCACAGCCCGGGAAACATAGCCGAGATCAAAGATCTCAGTCTGCCCGTGGACCAGGTGATGATCGGCTCATGCACCAATTCATCTTATGTAGATCTCATGACCGTGGCGACAATGCTAAAAGGCAAACACCTTCCAGCAGGCGTTTCTTTAGGCATTGCGCCCGGCTCGCGACAGGTGCTGAGCACCATAGCCAGGAACGGTGCCCTGAGCGACCTGATAGCCTTCGGAGCCAGAATCCTGGAGTCTTCATGCGGCTTTTGTATAGGCAACAGCATGTCACCGTGCACAGACTCCATTTCCGTGCGCACCAGCAACCGAAATTTCAAAGGCCGATCCGGCACACCCAGTGCACGTATCTACCTGACAAGCCCCGTAGTCGCCGCTGCCTCAGCCCTCACCGGCCAACTAACGGACCCTAGAGAGCTGGGGATGGATTATCCCAGAATAGAAATGCCTGCGCATTTCGAGATCGATGATAGCATGATTATACCCCCCCTCCCGACTACCCAGCGAGCGGAAACAAAAATCTGCCGCGGCCCCAATATCGGAGAACCCCCTATAAACGGACCCATGCCGGAAGATATCTCAGGACTGGTAACCATAAGGGTGGAAGATCTGGTGACCACAGACCACATCATGCCTGCCGGCTCTCGCCTCAAGTACAGGTCCAATGTCCCCAAGTACTCAGAATTCGTCTTCGAACCACTGGACAAGGATTTTAGCATGCGCGCATCCGCCATGCGCGATCAGGGCGCACATAACCTGATCGTGGCCGGTCTTAGCTACGGCCAGGGCTCTTCCAGGGAACACGCCGCTCTTTGCCCCATGTACCTGGGAGTAAAAGGAGTGATCGCCAAATCCATAGAGAGGATACATGCTGCCAATCTGGTGAACTTCGGCATAGTACCATTAAGCTTTGCCCAGGAATCTGATTGGGAAATCTTGCCGGAAAAAACCGAGGTTCGAATACCAGGCATTCGTAAGGCACTTGAGACTGGCAAGGAGAATATCACTGCCTTGGCCGGAAATAAGCAGATCACCCTGAATATGAACCTCTCCAAAAGACAAAGAGACATACTGCTGGCAGGGGGACTATTGCCCTTCACAGTACAGGCAAACAAAGGAGCAAAAAAAGAAAAATAGATCTTTTCTATCTTTTTAGGTGTTAAAGAGGACCATGATATTTTGCGACATCATTTGTCCTTTTGCATCCTTGCTCGGCGTGCCTGTACTATTGGATACCATTAAGCTTCCACTTGTCTGGGGATATGACCAGATCTGATTGACGCCGAACTGACTGTTCACATTTCTGGTCAGAAACTGGCTGTTTCGCTCCGTGGCAGTAAGAGTGGGAGCGGCAGCATTTGCGGCAAAGCTCGTGGCCTTGAACTGCATGGGAGTGTCAAACTTCAATGGGAAGGTGTTCATCCAGATGTCCATCGTCGTACTCTTGATGCTCAGATTTTGCTGGTTGGCGATATAGTTACCCCAGTACGTCTGGACATTAGGTTCAAAGGTAGATGAGATGGGTGCATTGAAGAATGCAAGTTGAGTGCTGCTGTAGCCCTCACCCATGCCAATAGTCTGGGCACCGGCTAGGCCCAAGAGACAGGTCAATGCTATTAGTACTACAATTGTTTTCATATTAATACATCCTTTTTTATTCAGTTGTTATCCTATGCTGAAAATCTGTCCCAACCTATTTATTCCTTATTGGTAAGGGAGAACTTATGCCGGACCGCTTCGAAATACTGCACAAAGATCTGGCCGGAAGGATCGGCCGGCTTTCCACTTTGCATGGCACCATCGAGACTCCCGCACTCATGCCCGTAGTCAATCCTCATCTTCCTCTCATCCCGCCGGGCGAGCTGAAAAATATGGGTGCAGATATGATCATCACCAACAGCTACATCATTCACCAGGATCCGGCCCTGAAAATACAGGCAATCGAGCGCGGGCTGCATGACTTGCTGGGCTTTTCCGGGCCGATTATGACCGACTCGGGCGCCTTTCAGCTCTCCGTCTATGGGGATATCGATGTCTCCCCCCTGGAGATTTTGAACTTTCAATTCGCCATAAAATCGGATATATCCGTACCCCTGGACATACCAACTCCTCCTGACGTCAGCAGAGAAAGGGCTGAATCGGAGCTGCAGATAACAGAGGAGCGACTGGTGCAGGCTGCCGCTCTGGAAAGATCTGGCCTTCTTGCCTGCCCCATCCAGGGATCAACTTACCCTGATCTCAGAGAGAAAGCGGGCCGGTTCGCGGCTGATCTTCCCTTTGATGTCTATCCTGTGGGAGGCGTGGTTCCGCTCATGGAAGCCTACCGGTATCGCGATCTGGTTGATGTGGTGACGGCTGCCAAAAAGGGTTTGGGCTCGGGACGGCCCGTGCATCTCTTTGGAGCCGGGCATCCCATGATCTTCGCCCTGGCGGCTGCCATGGGCTGCGATCTCTTCGACTCGGCAGCGTACGCGCTCTACGCCCGGCAGGATCGGTACCTGACTGTGCACGGGACCGGCAAGCTGGAGGAGATGAGCTACCTTCCCTGCTGCTGCCCCGTCTGCCAGGAGCATACCTTAAAGGAACTGATAGATAGCCCCCAAAAGACCAGGCTCTTGGCCCGGCATAATCTCTACGTCTCGCTCCAGGAGATGAAACAGGTTAAAGAGAGCATTCGCGAGGGCTCTCTCTGGGATCTTCTGGAGACGCGCTGCCGCTCCCACCCCCGCATGCTGGACGGCCTGAAGAGGCTGGGCGCTCAGCGCCAGTGGCTGGAGAGCCTCGACACTGCCAGCAAGTCGACCTTCTTTTACCTCAGTCCGGAGTGCGCCAGCCGACCGGAGGTGGTACGCTATGCGCGAAGGATAGACCGCATCAGTTTGCAGGGCAATGTCCTGATCACCGACGATCCCCAGGCGGACACGTCCGGCTTTGCGCACGTTTTGCACTTCAAGCCACCCTTCGGGCCCTATCCGATGGAGCTGTCCGAGACCTATCCCTTCAATGCCGAGGTGCCGGAGGAGGCAGATAATGCGGCCCTTGATCAGGCCCTG
>JALNZQ010000230.1 GCA_023229165.1 Methanothrix sp. | reverse complement strand
TTCCTCAGCATCTTTGAGCAGCTTTGCTGTAACCTCTTCACTGATATACGCCTCTCCACAATTGGGGCAGACTTGAGCAGGCACGCATTTTACTACCATGGTCAAACAACCTCGCTCAAAGGTAATTGAGGTCGTTCCGGGTTTAGTGGATGCTTTTTTGCAGATAACGCATTTCATTAAATCCTCTTCCTGCATTCCAGGTCCCATTCGGAGGGATCGGGCTCGTAAACTGTGATTACTATTATCTCATCGTCAAGGCAATTGTTGGCAGCTACAACATGAATAAGGCGACCCTTGTGGCATCCTAGGATCAGGCGACTTGGGTATGGTGTGTCATCCGGATATTCTTCGATCACTTCTCCCGTTTCCAGCACATATCGAATCTCTTCTGCGCTGACTCTTCTCTCGAACATCCGTTGCACAGCGTGAAGACGATAGGTGATTTTCTCGCTGCTCATAACCAGGTCATCACCAATTTAGCTGTCGTTTCATCCCATAAACTTACCTGTCTAGAAATCACTTGAATGCTGCTTCCTGCTGCCTAGTTGATAATTATGGCCGAGAGGCTCCGCGCACCAAAAGATGCAAGCACACAAAGGATGAACAAGGACTATTCAGAAGCAATTCCTTAGGCTCCAGCTTTGCCATCCTTGCGAGCTACCGCAAGCAGCGCCGGGCAGCCGCAGGGCCGCGCTTTACGCCGCTCGGGTCCCGGCTGCCGCTCGTGGGCCGGGCCGTCCGGGCTCGCTCGTTGGCTGCCGGGCGGGCTCGCACTCACGCACGAGCAGGCATCTGCGCGCGCGGAAGCATGCTGCCAAGGCAGCGCGCGGCGGGCGTAGGCTACGCTTTGGGCCGCGCCCGCCTAGAGAGCCAGAAGGATCTTTGAACTAAAAGAGGCTCAGTCATTTGTTAATGGGAGAATTGAAATATCATCGGATACTATTATGTAAGCGTTAGCGTAAGCGCAAGCGCAAAAGATGGTATCAGGTCATGGAAGTCATCGATGAAGTCGCGAGCACCCTGAAGATGGACCGTGATGTTCTAGCTCAAGCCAGCATTAAGGCCTTCCTGGAGAGAGAACTGAGGTGCATAGAGGCGGAGATATTCGAGATTGGAGCCAGGCACGGCGTCCGGTCCATCTTCGAATTGGACGATAAGCTTAAGAAAGGCGAAGTCCGGGAGGCTGATATCCTAGATGATTTCCAGGCGCTTGACTATCTTGAATCAAGGAGAGAAGAGCTATTATCCGCGATGAAGAGCCTTCCGCAGTAGTTGCAGATCTGAAGGCTTTAAAGAGGATCATCGATACGGAATATGCCGATATTTCTTCCGATTCCCTCATTTTTCGCGGCAAGCTGAGAGCATTCATAATGGATGGCTCCTTTATCGACGTATGGTTTTCGCTCAAGGTTTCGGGTCGCTTCTCATATCATTGGGAGCGGAGACATGTGGACGGCTGCATGTTCCGTCATGACAATTTTCCAGACACAAATTGGAAAATTGTTTCGACCTTTCCCAAGCACTATCATAACGGCTCTCAAGATGCAGTCGAGGAGAGCAATATTGATGACGATCCCTTTGTAGCCCTTCGGCAGTTCATGGATTTTGCCAGATCCCATCTGGCATCGATAAGCAAATGAGATCATATTGCACTTGCGCTAATCCTTGGCCCCGCCGCCAGTGGGCCCAGCCTGGGCGGCGCGGTCGTCAGGGCAGGCAAGCTTGCATCTCAAGCGCTCGTAATCAGGGGCAGGAGGCCAGTCGGTCCAGCGATCAGGGAAAGATGGCTTCTAGACAGGCGACTTTTCTGAGGCGTTGATTTGGGAAACAATGGCGATTAGAGGTCATTATTATCGGCCATTTTGATTAAGAATCTCAAGTACGCGCTTTGTCTCTTGCTTTAGATAAGGAATATCACCGTGAACGATCTCCCAGATAATCTGCAGGTTTACGTTAAAATAGGCGTGAATCATGCGGTTTCGTAGGCTTATCATCTGGCGCCATGGAATATGTGGGTACTCATTGCGTATATCCTCTGAGAGATTGCGAGATGCTTCTCCCATTACCTCTAGCTGTCTTATGACACCGTCTTGAATTAAACTGTTCTTTATAAAACTCTTCATGGGAGATGCCATTGGTATAGCGTTCAATTTGCACAAACGCATCCATTATGTGGCGTAGATAGACGGAGTCATCTTTCTTCATAGAGCAGAACCAGATCCTTTTCTGCGTAGGGTCGCAGATATGGGCTTAGAGAGCTTTCAGCTATCAGTTCTACCTCTCTTCCCATGACACGGCTTAACTCCTCTTCCAAACCAAACCATGCTAAACCGAGTCGGGGACGTTTCTCTGGGGCTTTTAGTTCCACCAGGAGATCGAGATCGCTTTCTGGTGTCTCCTCGCCACGAGCAAAAGACCCGAAAACTGCAATGCGCTTAACGTAGGGCCTGAGCAATGGCAATATTTTCTCGCTCAGCTCCGCAAATCGATTCATTTGATCTCCTTTTCTATCGCGGTATCAGATATCCTTTATACATTTGGAACTGCGCACTTAAATAGATGAGGGAGAGCGGAAGAAAGAGCTGTGTTGGGAGAAAAACCTCACTTGATTCTGTTGTGCACCAGGCCGTCCGGGCTTGCGGCGCTATCGTCAGGGCGGGCTGGCTTGCCTGACAGGCGCCCGCACTCGGGGGCGCGGAAGGCCGGTCGAGCCTGAGGGCCAGGTGGAACTGGATGGTTATTCAAAACTTCTTACTTTGAATCTAGCCAATCCTGCCGAGAAAGGGCTGCTTGCTTGAGTATTCTAACTATCAGGCTGGCACCAATTTCATCCTCACGGTGCGAATTAGGGATTATGATTGATATGTCTCTTTTGGCCATGACTTCGTGTTTCGATCCTGGGTAGGGGCCAATCCTAATTTCCTCAATCGTTTTACGAGCTCACGTCGTGAGACGGGTGTAAGCTTATTCGACAACGCTGATCGGCTCCAATGAGACGGCAATTGTTGTTCCACCGATCGAGGGAATAGATCTTCCTGTTCTAAGGCGGAACGCTATCCAATCCTCAAGGGCGCTCATAAGATCATCCCGACAAGTCTCAAGCGTCTTTCCTGATGCCCATACACCCTGAAGCTCAGGGATCTCGCCATAAAAGGGCTCAGGATCGTCTATTATCTCATAGGTCGCTTTATCCATTGCCGCTTTAATGTACTCTGCAAACATCAGCATAATTGTTATCCATGATCAGATAAAGTCTTTCGCTCTTATCAATCTTTGAAGCTGCTCTGGTCCGAGGCCTAAATCCCGCTAAATGCCTGCTGCCTGTGGGCCAGGTCGTCCGGGGTTGCGGTGCTGTTGTCGGGGCGGACTGGGTTGCCTGACGAGCGATCGTGCAAGGGGGGCTGGAGGCCGGGCTGGCATGAAGCCTTTCGATGCAATTTGTCTGTTAGTTAACTTTTAATAGCATGCTGAACATAAATTAACGGGAGTCGAATAATAATTACTATGGAGTTAATCATGTCAGTAGAGGTTTCTGTAAACTCGGCCAAAAAGAATCTCGAAGATATTCTAGCGAAGCTATCTCCCGGTGAGACAGCTACTCTGATCGGCCCAGAGGGGAGGCCCATGGCCGTATTGGTTCCATTAAGATCTTCTGAGGATGTGGCAGCGGAAATTGACTGGGATGCAGAGTGGCAAGCCTTGGCCCGTGAAATCGATTCAGCATGGAAGAGCGAGAAGAGCGCTTTGGAGATTCTTGCCGAGATGAGGAGATGAGACTGACAATTGATGCCAGCGTCTTTGTCTCTGCAGCCCGACCTTCTGAAAAACAATATCCTCTGAGCTACAGGTTTCTGCATAGGGTGAAAGGATCAAAAATATTCTGCCCCACACTTGTGCTTGCCGAGTGTGGAGCGGCTATTGCCAGGCCGACTGGAGACTCGCTTTTGTCCGGAAGGCTGGTCAATCTCATAAAACATTTTCCAGGGATGACACAGGTTCCTCTGGATCTGCTTCTTGCCCTTCGTGCATCAGAGATTGCCATTGAAAATCGCCTTCGTGGCGCGGATGCCGTTTATGCTGCTGTCGCTGAGGATTTTGATGCCGTTTTGGTTTCATGGGATGAAGAGATGTTAGAGCGCTGTCCGGAATCTGTGCTTGCAATGAGCCCTGAAAAATGGCTAGAAAACGCCCCAAGGACTGGCGGGCGGGAATAAGATCATTTCAGGAAGAATCTCCGACTAAGCAATCCTTGCGAGCTACCGGCAGCATCGCCGGGCAGCCGCAGGGCCGCGCTCTGCGCTGCTCGTGTCCAGGCTGCTGCTTGTGGCCGCCGCCCCGTGGGCCGGGCCATCTGGGCTTGCAGCGCTGTCGTCAGGGCGAGCTGGATTGCCTGGCTGGGACGCGGGGGCAGGAGCCCGGTCGGGCCTAAGCTCAGGAATTGCTGGAGCCTAGCTTACTGGAATTCA
>JALNZQ010000023.1 GCA_023229165.1 Methanothrix sp. | reverse complement strand
AAAGTTGCTGCCCGAGCTTAAAGGCTGCGGGGCGAGAGTTGTGCGACTCTTGCCCTTTTTGCTCGTGGCGGGAGGACACGCAGAAAACGATATCTTCGGCTGCAGCCCAGCGTCCTGGAAGAGCACCCTGGAGAGAGAGGGCTATGAAGTTGTGGTTGATCGGCGCGGCCTGGGGGAGAGAGCGGAGATAGTTTCCCGATTCCTGGAGCACACCAGAAATGCCCTGGAAAAGAATGAAAATGGGTAGCATGCTAAGTAAATAGTGCCTTTTGAACAAATGAAGGTTGAATGTATTTTGACCAATATGTATATATACTAGTGCAGGCATTTAGGGAAGGTTGCAATGGCATCGATCCAAGGAACATTTCTTGAGATGTTTTTGTGGCATAAGTCGATTCTTTGAGTCGATAAAACGGTAAGTGAGTTAAAATGGAAAGATATGGAAGCGGCAGCAGAGGCGGCTTTAGCAGCGGCCCCAGAGAGATGCACGATGCCACCTGCGCAGAGTGCGGAAAGACATGTCAAGTTCCCTTCAAGCCTGATGGATCCAGGCCCGTGTATTGCAGCGACTGCTACCAGAAGCACAAGCCTGCAAGACCCGCTGGCGGCTCCAGGCCACCCAGAAGATACTAAGTAGTTTGATTATTATTTGATCAGATAAAAGCAGGGCCGAGGAAAAGGTTCCTGCATTTTTTTGATTTCCAAAAACCTTGTGTGGCTGATAAATTACACCTCTTGGCTTGCGTTTCGCCAAAGACGCTCATGACAGGATAATAATTTAATATTAGAAAGAAACAGTGATAACAATGCAACTTATAGAAAAATTTGTAGACGATGAGATTGTGGATGATATTCTCAAAGAGGCGGCAGAAGGATACGGTGACCTGATAGCTGCAGCCTTAGTTCATAATGTGAGTGTAAAATCCCTGCAGACCAGAGTTGTTGAACTACGCGATTTGAGGGCAGCATGGATTTCTTAAATGAAAAGAAGGTGCACTATTCGTCAGGTTCGTGCGCCAATTGCGGCAGCTCCGATTTGGCCTCAAAGGCAGGGCCTCGCATTAACGAGATGAAGCTTTGCCCTTCCTGCCTGGAAGAGCGGCACGTCTCCTTAGATGATTTGAGGACCAATGTGAGAAAGCAATTCGATTTGATCCGATCGCCCAACCTTCGCAGTTGCTTTTTGAGGCTGCTTCTCACCAGAAAGGTAGACCTTGCCCCCGCCGGCTGGAGAACCGGAATGGCACTGGGATTTGAACTGAAGGACGCAGGCTTTGCCCTTCAAGAATCCCGACAAATCCTGCTCCTGGCAAAAGCGAACTCAAATGGGGTGGACAGGCTGCTGGATAATATCTACCAGAAGAATGGTCAGGGATCTTTAGCATGCGAGCAGATCCGAGGACTAAATGTGATCTGCGACCAATGCCCCGGTCAATATAAGATCGCTTCGCGTGAGCATAAGACAGAGATATGCTGATACAGTAGAGTATATTTACCTGCATGTCGTCATGGTAGATCAGATGGCTGAAAAGAAGAACTACTGGGAGATGCAAAAGTCGTTCTGGAAAACACCGACGGGAATTGCGACATGGATCCTGCTCCTGGCGGCAATCCTGGGCGGGGGCCTGCTGGCCCTCAACATCCTCGGCTCCCCCTATCCGGTAATCGAGTCATTTCGTGCCGATCCCGTGGTCGTAAGCCCTGGAGGCGTCTCCAACTTAAGCTGGAGCGTCATTGGCGCGAGCCAGGTGGAGATAGAAAGGGGAGTTGGAAAGGTAGAGCTCAAAGGCTCTATGCAGGTGAAGCCGACTGAGACCACCACTTACAGGCTGACGGCTATAAACGGCTCAATAAATAGATCCACGACTCTCAGAATACTGGTACAGCAGCCGTGAGTCTCTGCCCGCCTTTGTCTGGCGGCAAAAGGATAAAATAAATTGCATTCATAATATGATTAAAGAGGTAAGGGCATGATTTTCATCTCCATTTGCAGATCAGAGACCACACCTAAATTATTGCATATATTATTAATTTGCATATCATGTTCACTTGTTATCGTTCCTTCCATCGCCCTGGCCGCCCAGGATGAGGCCTACGGAATAGTCACAAACGTTGTAGATGGCGACACCTTTGACGTTACCATAGAGAAGGCCGGTGCAAAAGTAGCCTACAGCGTGGAGAGAATCCGCCTGGCTGATGTCGACTCTCCCGAGATGGAATCGGAAAAGGGGCCGGCAGCAAGAGATTTTACTTATGCCGTGCTCAAGAACAAGAGAGTCTATCTGGACATAGACGACCTTTCAGCAACAGGTCGAGATAGCTACGGCAGGCTGATCTGCGTGGCCTACCTCAGCGGATTCTACGGCCAGCCCCTGGCGGCGCCAAATTTTAACCGCCTGTTGGTGGATAGCGGACATGCCAGGTTAGAAAACTTCACCAACAACGAGTTTGATCCCCAAGATTGGCGATCAGGACCCGGACAGGTCCTACAGGCTGAGGCCGAGCCGCTGCAGAGTCTGGGAGAGGGCTTGAAGCAGAATCTCACGCAAGATCTGCTTCCCAGGCTGCAGGAATCGGCAGAAAATGAACTGGACAGGGCGGCAAAAGAAGGCTGGGATTGGCTGAAAGGGCAGATGGGAATACGAGTCCTTTCAGGAATGATGATGCAATTTACTCCTGAGCAAGGACTTGATCGTATAATTTAATGGAAATGCGAAAAAAAATGTGAGATGGAGGTCTATATTTTCAATCCAAAGCGGACTACCTAAATACTCCGGCTTCATCTTTGCCATCTCCATTTCAGTCTCCTATAACTTGCTGATCAGTCTTCTGGGTCAGGTCATTGTGGCCCGGAAACCTTACGGGATCGGATTGCGAGGGCTCTGTGGTGGTAACATCGGACCAGCTATCATGGGCACCGGCTAGTAAGGCATTTCTTATCAAAGGACAAAGTTGCCATTGCCCTGTAAATTAAGACCTTTCACCGTATACCCCCCAGTCCATTTGGCATTTGCATCATAGGCATAATCCAATCCCTTTGCATTTTGATTTGCCTTAATGGCGCTATATCCGCTTGCCATATTGACAAAGAACCTTTTGGTAAAATCCCTCACGTATTTTATGCTCCAGTAATCGGTTGTGCCACCTCTGACATTTGCTTTGTTGATAGCTTCTGCCCATGTCCCGCTTCCTGTCAATTTAAATGAGTTGCATCCAATAATGAGAGACATTCCATTATATTCTGTGTAATCTGTTTTAAGTTCGGAAGGATACATTTTGTCGAAGGTAACGCCGTTGGAGGATTTGCTGAGGGAAAGTGAAGTCGGCGAGGAATGAGTGTTTATTACCGACACCTTGTACTCATCCATTTTCCTAACTTTATCCTTGGAGACGGCTGAATCACTATAGTATGTAACCGCATAGCCCTTTCCCTTAAGCGAACTCATTAAGGAATCGCGTATATCCTTTCCGGTATAATCTACAAACTCCCAGCGTCGGGGATCTAGAATCAAGGCTGTATTAGCACCAAATCCTGATGTGCTGATCTTTATATCATTCTTCGTCGCCCTGGTGGTCACAGCAACATTGCTGAATGCATAATTGTTTGTTTTCTTTACTGCAAAATCGCCCTCGCCCCGCAGAACTTTTGTCAATTTCCTTCTCAAATGCTCGTCCTCTTGATAACCCAATGCCTTATCCAGCGCCTTTGTGTTTATCTCTGTTGTCGTTCCGCAGGCATTCGGGATGCTTGCCCAGGTCTCAGCAAAGACTGTTCCGGCCCATGCATTGAAATTGGGATTCGTTACTTTCCCATTAGTGACCTTCAGGTTAAAGTTGGAGCTGTCTCCCTCAAGGTTAGAAGCATATGCATAGAGGCTACCAGTTCCAGTTGTACTGATTTCTGTAGCCGTGGGATAGACCCGACTGCCCGTCTTGCCTGCGAATACGTTAGTTGTCGGGTAATTAATTGTCCCTTTGGGGATATTAATCAGTGCTTTAGAATAATCTTTCTCTAAATTATTAGCCCAACCTTGAACTGTTGTAGCACCGCCACTGGATGTATAATCCGCTCTTTGATATGCTCCTACTTCATTGGCAAAAGCGGTAGCAATTGTGTAGTAATTGCCAAGAGACGATTTGGTATAAGGATATGAACTGCTTACGTAAGTATCCACGTTAGCACTGTCTCCTTCTTTGTTAGAAGAGTACGATCCGCCTTTAATTGTATATGCATTATATGCATTCAGCCATAACTGAGCGCCTTTACCATTGCCCGCAGAAGATGAGTATGGTATATAAGTATTCCATTCGTAGTTCCAACTAGTAACTCGAGGCTTCCCATATATGCTTCTGTAAACCCCAGCTTTATTGCCATTTATGTCGCTGGAGCTGATAGAACTGTAGGGCAAGCTGCCCGTGCCTTCCGCATGATTGGATAAAGTCCCTTGATTTGCATTTGCCTTTATTTTTTGGCCAATCATATCAGTAGTCTCTGCGCCGTATACCATGCCAATAGCAGAGCTAACATCATTGTATCCGGTTGAAACCGTAAGCTGCAAACCAGAAGTCATCGAAATACCAATTAAAAAAATCAATGATAATAATAAAATTAATTTTATTATAGTTATCTTATCCCACCCTTGCTTTATTCCGGAAGATAGGTTATAATTAGAGAAGATAAAGTTAATCACCGGCGCGATAAAAGATGCACGCTAGGAAGAACTGCGCCTGTGGCTAGGTGCGCTTTCTGAATCAAATAACCGGAGGTGAGGCGATCCATCGCTCACGGGCACGAGCTGGCCGGGCTTTTCCGAGAACCCCCGCTCTTAACTTGAGGACATTGTCAATACCCTCGCCCGTGCTCATCTGACCGTCGCGGCTGCCCGTCTTGGCGGATGTCGACTATCTTTCAACCGCCTTTTGGTGGACAGCGGACATGCCAGGTTAGAAAACTTCACCAACAACGAATTCGATCCCCAGGATTGGCGATCAGGACCCGGACAGGTCCTACAGGCAGAGGCCGAGCCGCTACAGGGTCTGGGGCAGGACTTGATGCAGAATCTCGCGCATGATCTGCTTCCCAGGCAGAAAGGGTCGGCGGAAAAGGAGCACGACAGGGCGGCAAAAGAAGGCTGGGATTGGCTGAAAGGGCAGATAGCCGTTCTTGTTTTTTGGGGAATTATGATCTAAACAGTTGCATGTACTTTTAGAAAAAAATATGGATAGGGAGAGGCAATTCTCCACGACCCATTCGCCTCTTGAATATAGGATCTGCGGGTAAATCTGATTCGTTTGATTTAAGGCAATTACGGTTCCCATCCGTTACCGTTTATGTTGTCATGTACTTGACTCCATACGAAGGGAATCTGATTTTCAAATGAATCCCTGGATACCAGCAAGCCCGAATTAGCAATTCCTCCCCCGTATAGTGCAGAATTCCAGTAGATGTCGCTGCTACTTACCGCAGTATTCCCCCAATTGAAAATACCACCGCCTCCGCCATTATTAGCATGGTTTTGGGCGATTGTAGTGCCTCTTACTATCATACCGGCATTTCGGCCCTGGTTAAAAATCCCGCCGCCATCTCCTCTGGTTGCAGAGTTACCGTTTTCTGGCAGCACACCACCTATCGTGCTATCTGTCACCGTCACGATAGCAACTCCGTTAAGCCAAGGCGAATAGTTCCAAATGCCACCGCCGTGTAGATCAGCAATGTTCCCGGAGATGGTACTGCCTTTCACCGTTACTTCCGCACGAAATCCATCATCCGCAAAGTTAGCAATGCCTCCGCCGTTGTTTTTGGCGTGATTCTCGGATATAACGCTACTTTCCAAGTTCAGAGTGGCTCCCCAGTTGTACATGCCGCCGCCATCGAGGTAAGCGGTGTTTGCACTGATTTTGCTGCCTTTCACGTTCGCTATGTTGTAGTTACAAATGCCGCCACCAACACCACTTTCAGTGCCTTCGCCACCTGCAGTGTTCCTGGAGATCTCGCTATTCGTCACATCAACTATGCCCCTATTGAAAATGCCGCCACCGTCGAAGTAAGCGGTATTTCCGGTGATGGCACTGTCTATCACCGTAGCTGTACCACTGTCGTAATTGAAAATGCCACCGCCGTAGCTTGCTCCATCGGCGCCGACGAGGCCATTATTCGCCCGATTATTGGAGATTGTGCTGCTTTTTTTCACGGTTAAGATTCCGCAGTTGTAAATACCGCCCCCACCCCAGTAAGCGGTGTTCCCAGAAATGGAACTACCTGCTACAGTAGCGGTGCCTAAATTGCAAATGCCGCCGCCGATACTGCTCCCTAATTCGTCCATGGAATGTGCGATGTTCCCAGAAATGACGCTATCTATCAGCGTCATAGTGCCAAAATTATTAATGCCGCCCCCCTGTTTAGCGTACCGATTTTGAATGGTCATGCCCGACAGGGTTACATCAACATTTGGATTGACCATGCCGATGGTGAACACAGAACCTTTCTTGTTGCCATCAACAATAGTTTTGGTCGACCCGGCTCCCTTTACGGTCAACGACTTGTCGATCTTGATATTTTCCTTATATGTTCCAGCCGCGACATTTATGGTGTCACCAGAGAGGGCTGTAGCATTCACAGCACCCTGAATCTTCATACCGGGCTTGACATAATACCCCAGATATCCAGTTGGCAAAGATCCTTTGGCAGCCTTCATGTTCAGGTCGTTCTCAGTGCCGTAGTTCGAAGTCCTGATCTTGGTCTTTGCAGTGCCCGTCTTGGGCGTATAGGTGGCGGTACTGGTGAATGTGCCATGCACATGCTCTTTCTGCGCCACCTGGGTGGCGGTCCCTGCAAAAGAAGTCTCGCTCAATCCCGCGAATGTGGCCTTTCCACCTGAGATGCCCTTAAGCGGCGTATTTACGCTGGAAGTTCCGCTGCTATCCTTAGCACTCCCATATATCTTGATGGAATTTGCCGCTCCGCTGGTCACGGTCTGGGACGCAAGAGTTGAAGTGCCCGTTGTCAAGGCTTTGCCATAGTATCCTTTAAGTGTGACGTAGTCTCCTGCTACTGTGCCCTTGTATTCTTCCAAGCCCACGCTCGCCGATCGAGTGGTGCCGTAAGATGCGGTTGCCGTGCACTTGACAAAGTTTGCCTTAGGAACGGTCAGCCACTGTTCAGCCGAAACCTGAGTTTGAGTAGCTACATTACCTTCCTTGGGCAGGACTTTAGAGCTATATGTCAGGCCGCTGGGCGCATTGAGCACTTTGACGTACACGCTGGCGCTTTTCCCTGTGCGGTCCTTGACTGCATGGGTTTGTTCGAATTTCGCTATCGGTCCGATTACGGCTGCATATGGCGTTACAGTTGCTCCACTGATCGCTATTTGGCTATTTACGAATGTGGTTTTAAAAGTATCAAAATTCATTGACACCGAGCCTCTTTCGCCGTTGCTGCCACCCGATGTGGTGATTTGAATGCTGCCGTAAGAACCCTGGAAAAGGACAATTAATAATATGGTGAAGACGATTAGCCATGTCCCACGGATTTTCATTTTAACCCTCCCTTTTTCTGTTAAGCCAGACGTTTTTCCAATGAGCTTACCTACTACGTGAAAGAACAACGTCAGTAAATTTTTAGGCAAACCATGGAATTATCAATAATTAAAGATATGCTTGCGCAAGAACTCATTCAGATTACGGGAGTTCGACTTGTGAACAATCTGTTGCATCCGGCAAAAGGCTGGGATAATCCTTCGTCCCTAATGCTCGAAGTGCATGAGCAGCTCAGTTTTTCCGTCTTTAGTTGAGAAGCTCATCCTATCTACGTACCTGCTCATGGTAAACGCAGAGAGAGCAAGCGCGCTCGCTTCTGCATCGTGCATGGAGTCGATGCAGGGCATAGCGGTGGGAATATCAAAGGGCATGCCTTCATAGACCGCTCGAACATCCAGGTTGAACTCATCGAACTGAACGCTCAAAGCGATCTTCTTTTCCAGCAGACCCAAGAAGGGAGATGCGTCCAGCAGTTCGTTCATGGCTGCGATGGCATTGAATATGACCTCTCGCCGTGCACCCCAGGTTCCGCCCTGCTTCTCCATGATCTGAAATATCCGATCAGACGTATCGACAGCAGGATCTATCTCAAACTCCATCTTCTGGCTGATGCCCATGCGGAAGAAGACATTGAGCACCACGGCGCAGATCGTGGCCAGTGCCAGAGACGACGACAGCAGGGGCTGCAACATCGGGTCAACACCTGCATAAAGTCCGGGCACGATATCAAAAGAAAGCCCGAAGATAATGGAGAGACCCACCACGAAGGTCTTTCTGGAATCGATCATGCGGGACATGATGATCTGTATGCCAGCCATGATCATGAAGCAAACCGCGAAGACCAGAGAGGCGCCCATTACCGGTGTGGGCATGATCACGAAGATGGCGGCCAATTTGGGAAAGAAGGCCAGCAGCATGAGAATGCCGCCTGCCGCATAGCCGATGCGCCTGCTGGTCGCGCCGGTGGCGATGGACAGGCCGATATTGCTGGAAGAGACCGACTGGCCCAAGGCCCCCAAAAGCCCGGAGGTTATGTTTCCTGCCGCGCAGGCCAGCATTCCGCGGCCTATGGACCGCATCTCGATTCTCCTCCAATCGGCGTCATTGATCTTCTGACAGGTGGTGAGATCACCCATGGTCTTAAGCGCTGAGGAGAAGGCCGCCACAAGGAAGGGCACGAGCATAACAGCGCTAAACGACATTCCGAATTTGCCAATTTCAGGAAGCTGGAAAAAGGCAGAGTCGATTATCAGTCTGGCCTTGTCTATGGTCAAGATGCCTGTCGCAAAGGAGACCGCATAGCCCGCCACCATGCCGATCAAGAGAGAGTAGAGTCGCATCTTGCCCTTGCCCCAGACGTTGAATCCAGCCGTAACGGCCAGAGTGATCAACGCCACCAGAAAAGGCAGCGCTGCAACACCCGGATGTGCACCATCCACCCCGAAGAACTTGGGAACGGCGATGGGTATAACCTCCACCCCAACCATGAGCACTACCGTTCCTGTCACCTCCGGCGGGAAGAACTTGCGCATTCTGCCCACCACCTGGGAGAACAGAGCCTCAAAGATGCCGGCTACGATCGTCATTCCGAAGATGAGTGCCAGACCGCCCGCCTTGCCCGCCAGAAGCGATGCCGGCACGAAAGCCGGGCCATTCACCAGAGGACAGAGGTAACCGGAGCCGACCGGTCCTTTGTTAAAGGCCTGCAGAGCCGTGGAGAGGCCCGTGGCCAGCATAGCCATGCAGATGAGGTTTTGCGCATCCTCAGGAGAGCCTCCAATTTCAGTTACTATCACTACCGGAAAGATGAAGGCAATGGACAAGATGAAGATGTGCTGAAAACCCAGGAGCAGCGTAGTCGTAAGAGGCGGTTCATCGTCAACTCCGTAAATAAGATTGGTGGGTTTTCTGGGCATTTTGAATTTCCATTCAGGAAGTGTCTTACTCAAATATAATTTTATTGGTTTAAGCTGCCGGATCGTCCCCTCACCTTGATCACCATGGCGGTTATGTCGTCTGACTGCTCCGCACCAGCAGAAAACCGGTTCAAATCACGCAAAATGCTATCAAGTATTCCCTGGGCAGAGAGCTCTGTTGCTGCGGCAAGGGAGGATCTGAGCCTATTCTCACCGAAGAACTCCTCCTTGCCGTTCATGGCCTCCACAATGCCATCTGTGTACAAAAGCAAGATGTCCCCGGATTCGAGAACCAATTGTCGCTGCTCGTATTCCATATCTTCCATCATTCCCAGGGCAACCCCGGTCACGTCCATTCTCTCTATGCTGCTCGAAGCTGCCCGGAAGAGCAGAGGAGGGTTGTGGCCGGCATTGGCGTAAACCAGGCTTCGATCTATCCGGTTCAGGCTGGCAAAGAACAGAGTAACGAACATACCCGACGTTGCAGAACCGGAATCATCCACGATCATCTTGTTGGCACATCTGAGCCGCTCGGACGCTCTCCTCTGAGGAGCAGCGCATGCTCGCAAAATGATTCGAGAGAGGGCCATGAACAATGCGGCAGGAACACCTTTTCCGGACACGTCTGCGATCACACACTCTAGATTGTCGTCCTGCTCGATGAAGTCGTAAAAGTCTCCACCTACCTCCTTGGCTGGAATGGTAGTAGCTGCAATGTCGAATCCATCGAGATCGGGAATCTTCCCAGGAAGAAAACTCTTCTGAATATCAGCGGCGACCACCAGCTCGGCTTGCTTTTTTTGCAGCTCCAACTGGTAGCTGTCTCTTTCCTTCTTTGTCTCTCTCTCCCTGATGACATTGGAGATAATAGAAGCGAATATGAGCATGCCTACTCCATTTGCCAGGACCATGGGTCCAAGTGCCTGCGATACCACACTCCATGCAAGATCAAATGGCTGGGAGATGACCAGCGTCAGCATCATATGCAATAGCTCGAAGAAAACTGCAAATATCGTGGCGAAAACAACACTTGGAAACCTGCCTTTGCAAAGGTAGACGAGGCCGCCCAAAAGGCCTGCTAAGGTTACTACAAAACTGCAGGCAGGAGCAGTGAAGCCTCCTTGCGAAAAGCGAAAAGCTGCGCCGATAAGTCCGCTGCCCAGTCCCACCACCGGCCCGCAGGAGAGACCCGCCACAAGCGGACCCAGATCGCGGACGTTGATGATGCCCCCCAATACATTAATGCCGATAACAGAGCCGTAAATTGAGACAATACCGAAGACGAGAATGAGGACCAACTGATTTTTCCATGTTGCTCGCTCGTCCATTATCTCTGCGAAATATCTGCTGCGAGAGATCAAAAGAGCCGCAACTACGATAACGCTTACTGCCTGGAGCAGTATCATGGAATCGTTGATGAGAGAATCTAACATGGGGATTATCGGCTCTGCGCTTGAAGGCTATTGATCGCCTCTCCCTGATTGGGATAGATGGAAAAAAATCTACTGGCTCCAGTTAAAAAGAAGACATCTTTTACAAAAGGCTGCAAGGCCGCCAGCAACAGATCCCCATCTCTGTGTTTGAGCTTGTTCAGTGATGCCATTAGCACTCTCAGACCGGAGCTGCTGAGAAACTCCACCTTTTCCATGTTAATTATTAAAAATTTTTTGTTTTGATCGATTAATCCAATCAAAGCAGTTTCAAGGTCCTTGGAAGTCACAGCATCGATCTTGCCAGATACGAAGAGAACAGGAATATCCTCGATAAGATTATGGATTATCTCCATTTTGCTCATAAAACGTTCTTGGTCTCTAAACATATATTCCTTATGCGGGATATCCCTTCGCGATAGAATCCCTTGGGCGCTTGCAGCCTTGCGACGGAAGGGCGATCGCAGCACTTTGCAGTGCCGCTTAATTGTGAGCTACACCAAAAAAGATAATACCATCGAGACTAAAACGAAGAACGGGGCAAAGACAATAACGTGATAACTTCGAATGATACCATTTTCCGAAAAATATGATCCAGGAGGAATCTCATCGCTAAATGTTCCTTTGCAGGGGGTAATCGATTCGCATTGCCACCTAGACTTCAAGCAGTTCAACAAAGATCGCGAAGCAGTACTGGAAAGTGCCCGAAAATCCGGCGTGGTCCGCATGATCAACTCGGGTGTGGACTATTCCACCAATGCAAAGTCCCTGGAGCTGGCCAAGAAGTACGATTTCATCTCCGTCACCCTGGGGCTTTCCCCCAATACTTTGCAAAGCATAAAAGAGCCGGAACTCGAAATGCTTTTTGAGCAAATAGAAAACAATGCCGGCCAGGCGGTGGGCATAGGCGAGGCGGGGCTGGACTACTATCACTGCAAAGATGCTCCAACCAGGGAGCGCCAGGCAAAGGTCTTTAGCAGGATCATAGAGTTGGCCAGGTCCCTAGATTTGCCTTTAGTTATTCATTCCCGCGACGCCGAGCAGCCTGCTCTGGAAATGGTAAAGCATCTGGACAAGGTTGTGTTCCACTGCTTCAGCGGCTCAATCGGAACTATGAAAGAGGCCATTGATAGGGGATTTTACATCTCTCTCGCTACCAATGTATGTAGATCCGGACATCATCAGATCCTGGCTAAAAATGTATCACTGGACCGGCTGCTGGTGGAGACCGACAGCCCCTTCCTTTCGCCCCGAAGAGGCAGAAATGAACCATCGTTTGTTACGGACTCTGTCCGGCTCATCGCCCGGATAAGAGGCATAGAGCCGCAAGAGATCGCCCAGATAACTTCGGATAATACCAAACGGATTTATAACATCTAATCCAAATCTATCAAGAAAGGGTCAACATGAATCGGATGCCAATACAGTTCGAGCATATCTTGAGTTACCTGGGCTCCAAGAAGGAGAAGGGGAGAAAGAAGATCGGACTGCTCGTAGATGGGCCAAATATGCTCAGAAAGGAGTTCCAGATGGATCTGGAGGAGATCCGGGACATCCTCAAGGATTACGGCGACATCAAGATGGGTAAGGTTTTCTTAAATCAATACGCCTCGGAGAAGCTGGTCGAAGCGGTGGAAAATCAGGGCTTTGAGCCGGTGATCTGCACCAGCGACGTGGATGTGAGAATGGCCGTAGAGGGTGTGGATATGATCTATAATCCCGTCATCGACACCCTGGCACTCGTCACCCGCGATGCCGATTTAAAACCGGTGCTCATGAAAGCTATGGAGCACGGAAAGGAGACCATCATCTTCGGAGCGGAGCCCGGCTTCTCAGTGGCGCTGCGCAACTCCGCCGATTATGTCATAGTTCTGAGAAACGGCCAGTATGTACCGGAATGATTACGGTAAGCAGAATGTAAGTAGAATAGTACTATCGCAAGGGAGTTAAATTGAAACCATTTCAGGCCATGACAGGTCGATGGGAGGACAATAGGCGCCGGAATGAATGGGGAGAGCCGCAAATTCCAGTCAATGGCTGGAGGAGGCTCATACCTTCCGGGCTGCCCGTAACCTATTCGGGTCTTGTATTATTAGCATGCATAGCGGTATTCTTCATTGGCATCATTTTTCCGTCTTTCGTATACAACTACCTGGCTCTAAATCCAGACTATGTAATGCAAAGGCCCTGGACGCTCATAACGCACATGTTCGTGCATGCAAACTTTAGCCACCTCTTCTGGAATATGCTCTTTCTCTTCTTCTTTGGCATGGAGCTAGAAAGGCGCGTGGGAGAGAATAAATTCCTGCAGATCTACATTTTCTCAGGGATAGTGGCGGCGCTGGGCCAGATGATGATATCCAGCGGCTCCATGGTTGGAGCGAGCGGAGCTCTATTCGGTGTGATGGGCTGTCTGGCTATAATTGCACCCGAGATTCGCATACTGCTCTTCTTCGTGATACCGATGAGCATTCGTGGTGCAGTCGTGCTATTCGCCCTGATTGATTTCCTGACCTTGGGTTCGGCGGACAACATCGCCCATATGGCTCATATCGTGGGGCTATTAGTTGGATTAGCCTATGGGCAGGCGATGATGAGAACGTCGAAATATTAATCTGAACGGTTGTTCTATCGTCTAATTAATATTATTTTTTAAAATGTTCGCTTAAGGATGACAAAGCACCCAAATTTCACTGCAAAAAGTAAATATGCATAATTAATTGATGAGCATAATAAGGCAAAGAGTTGCGGCTTTATAGCTCATTGCACGATTATATTAAATTAATATCCTCTGCAATGGGCCCTCTTGCATTTGGACCAATCTTTTTATACTTCAAGATACGTATTAAAAATGGGAATGTAGCAAGAAGGCGATGCAAAATAGCGATGTCGATAGCAAAGGGATCTGTCGGTACAATTGTTGGTGAGACCAATCCATTAGCATTTAAGTTCATTATAAACAAAGAGGTAGGTCGAGGCACTTACATCAAGGCCAAAGCCGATGGGAGAGAATGGGCCCTCGCCCAGGTGGAGGACGTCAAACGATCCAACTCCGCCTACAGCGTGAACCAGCTCAATGATGCCGCCCGAAATTATGATTCTAGAGAGATGATGATAGCCGAGGCCAGGGTTATCGGAGTGACAAGCAACGGCAAGCTGCATCTTCCCACCAGCCCTGCCCGGCCGGGAGATCCTGTCTTCATAGCCGACGAAAAACTGATCAAGGCAACGCTCGGCCTGGCCAAGGGAGATATGTACATTGGCATGTTGCGGGGCTATGATATTCGGGTGGAGCTGGATGCCAATACCCTGGTACAAAAGCACTGCAGCGTACTGGCCAAAACCGGTTCAGGAAAATCCTATACGGCGGCCGTGATTTTGGAAGAGCTGCTGGAAAGAAAAGTGGCTCTGCTCATCATCGATCCCCACGGCGAGTACGCCTCTATGAAGGAGCCCAACAAAGTGGGCGACTTTTCAAAATATAAGGTCAAGCCGCGAGGCTATGATGCAACCATCTACACACCAGGAGAGATGGCCATGAACCCGAGAGCTGACCGGCCTTTTCGCTTCAACGGACTGAACATGTCTGCCCGAGAGGTGTCGAAGATGATTCCCCACGAGAGCAGCAGCAGCGGCCAGTTGGGATTGCTCTACGAGGCCATCAGTGCCCTGCGGGCGGAGACGGATGCCTATACTCTGGAGGACGTCATAGAGCAGGTGGTACGCAGCAATTCCAAGGTAAAGTGGAATTTAGTTGGTCAACTGGAATCGCTCCTGGAGCTGGGACTTTTCTCGGGAGCAGAGACGCCTGTGGAGGAGCTTTTGCGACCCGGCAGGGCCGCGGTCATCGACATGACCGGCATCCTCCCTGAACTGCAGTCCATGATTGTATCTCGACTCTTGACAGATGTCTTTGAGGCCAGAAAGCGCAGGCTGGTCTCGCCGGGAATGGTGGTGGTAGAGGAAGCCCACAACTACATCCCGGAGCGGGGCAGCGGAAATGCCGCTTCCACCAGCATTGTGCGCACCATTGCCGCTGAAGGCAGAAAATTTGGCCTGGGGCTGATGGTCATCAGCCAGAGGCCGGCCCGTGTGGACAAGAACGTCATCTCTCAGTGCAACACACAGATCATTATGAGGGTCACCAATCCCAACGACCTCAAGGCGCTCTCCAAAGGCCTGGAGGGAATGACAGGCGATCTGGAAGAAGAGATCAAGAGGCTGCCGGCAGGCGTGGCCATGCTGGTGAGCAATGAGATAGAAAGGCCCATCACCGTTGATATCCGGCCCAGGAAATCCAGACACGGAGGAGTGAGCACCCAGATCGTGATCAAAGAGAAAACCGCTGCAGCGGGAGCACGTGCTTCTCGGGGCGCGGAAAAAAGAGCAGGCACTCCACCGGCATCTCCTGCGGGAGCTAAGGCAAAAAGACCCGGAGAGAAGAAGGCAAGCGGCCTATTAAAGAAGGTCTTTGGGGCGAGAAAGGCATAGTAGGGCCGGCTCTGTGGCGAGTTATGGTCTTTTAAAATGATCATTTGCCCGTCAGATATAACGTAAGTCTTATGATGTCAAACCGCGTATCTAACTGCGTGGTTTCGAAATCAGGGAGATCAGTAATTCTGATTGCCTTATCGCTGGCGATTCTTGCATTATTTGCCGTCCATGCCTGCGCCATCATTGATGGAGGCTCGGGACTATCCGCAGACCAGCTCATCGATTTCAGCAATGGGATCTACATTCCAGATAACGGTATGCCTGAAAATCCCCAGGCGTCAAGAAAGCTATGGAGCGAGGAGAACGGCATCAATTTCACCATGCCAGGCAATCTACCGGAAAACGGCACCAATCCACAGGCTTCCCGAAGCTCTGTGAAAACCGGCGAGGCATTGGAATATCAGACCGCAAGTACCTCAAGCTCAAGCCAGGCTAAAGCCGCATCATCGCCAGAGTCAGCCGTGTCGGCTACGTCGCCGGGGATATCGCCGACCACATCACCGGCATCAATCGTGGCAGGAAACTGGACATTCCAGCTTAGAGACAGCAAGAACCGATTCCTGGCCCTGAAGCTTTTCCAGTCAGAGAATGCAGTTTTCGGAACGGGCAACATGAATGACGGCGGCGATACAATGAAGGTCTCAGCTTCCGGCTCAGTTTCCGCCGATAAAATGAGTTTGGATGTGATCTCCTCTGGAACCGTAAACCTTTACCGGCTCAGGCTCAACCTGAGCGGCAGCTCCGCCTCCGGCGAATACAGGGCGTTCTCGACTAACCACGATCCATGGATCGGAATTGTGGAAGGTATGAACGCCGCAAAATAAGAAAAAGAGCCATCAAGGCGACGATAGAGCCAAATAGGAAGAATTACAAGAGTGATAGCTACATGAAGCGACTGACAGCTTATGTCTCCGGCAAGGTCCAGCAGACAGGATACCGGGCTAAGATCGCAGATATCGCCCGGGCTTTAGGCTTTAAAGGATTCGTGGAAAACCTGGATGACGGCAGAGTGAGGATTGTCGCCGAGGGAGAAGAAGACAGGCTGAAGTGGTTTGAAGAAGCTATCGATATCAAAAATACCCTAATCCAAGTTTCGACCATCGAAAAAGAGTATTCTTCCGCAGTTAGCGGTGTATCTAAGTTCTATAAATTGATAGATATTGGAGAGACAGACTCCAGGTTGGACACGGCAGCCGTTCACTTAAAAGATCTCATCGTTGCCGTCAATAATCTGGGTGACAAGCTGGGCGGCAAGCTAGATATATTGATCGGAAAGCAAGATCAGATGATAGAAAAGCAAGATCAGATGGTAGAAAAGCAGGATCAGATGATCGAAAAGCAAGATCAGATGCTAAGCGGTCAAAGAGAAATGATTGATTCGCAGCAGGATCTTCTGGAGGAGGTCAAGGAATCCAGAAAAGATCTAAAAGGCTACCTGGATCAGAGGTTCGAGAAGCTGGAGGACGAGGTAGTCGAGATGAGAGCTGCATTGAGGGAGAAAGGAATCATTTAGCCACGGCTTGACCAAGGTGCCTCCTAAGACAAATTTTTATTCTCTTTAATAAGCCTTTTATCTAGTCCTGCATATCTCCCTTTTCATGCCATCCCTTTCCATCCATGCCGGCGGCCTGCAGCTTAATAATCCGATCCTGCTGGCGGCAGGCATACTGGGCACCACCGGTGCATCTCTTTGTCGTGCCGCTCGGGCAGGCGCAGGCGGCATGGTCACCAAATCAGTGGGATCCTTGCCGCGGGAGGGCCACCCCGGTCCTACCATTGTTCACGTGGACGGCGGCCTTCTCAATGCCATGGGACTGCCCAATCCTTCCTACAAAGACTTTCAGGACGAGATCGATACAGCGCGCGCCAGCGGCGTGCCCGTCATCGCCAGCATATTCGGCTCTTTTGCGGCAGAGTTCGCCCAGATCGCCCGCAGCCTGAAGGCCGACGCCTTCGAGCTAAACCTCTCCTGCCCCCATGCCGAGAAGTATGGCAGCGAGCTTGGTCGCTATCCCGATCTGGTGGAATCCGTCACCGGGGCAGTCAAGGCTGCGTCAAGCGTGCCCGTCTGGGTCAAGCTGACTCCGAACACTGCAGATATCGTCGAGCTGGGCCTGGCTGCGCAGCGAGGTGGAGCCGACGGCGTGGTGGCCATAAACACACTTAAGGCGATGGCCATTGATATCGAGACAGGCTACCCGATATTGGGCAACTGCTTTGGCGGCCTGTCCGGTCCGGCCGTCAAGCCAGTGGCCGTGCGATGCGTCTACGAGCTGGCCGGCCGCCTGGAGATTCCAGTGATCGGCGTGGGCGGAGTCTCTACCTGGGAGGATGCCGTGGAGATGATCATGGCTGGAGCCTCGGCTGTGCAGGTGGGAACAGCTCTTCTCAGGGGCTACGGCGTCTTCGAGGAGATCACAACCGGTCTGTCCCGCTATCTGGAGAGAAAATCGCTGACGCTTGAAGAGCTGTGCGGCCTGGCCGGGAGGAGACGCTCATGAGACCCATTAACACCGTCATAGAAGAAGTGCGCTCGGAGGCTCCTCTGATCAGGACCTTCCGGCTGGATAGAAACCTTGACCCGGCACCAGGGCAGTACGTCATGGTCTGGATCAGAGGCGTGGATGAGATTCCCATGAGCTTTTCGGGCCCTGATACCATAACGGTGCAATCTGTAGGCGAAGCCTCAGGAGCGCTCTTTGGCTTAAGCGCAGGAAGCAGCGTGGGTCTGCGCGGCCCTCTGGGGAACGGCTTTGTCTTGCGTGGCAAGAGAATTCTGCTCATCGGCGGCGGCGTTGGAACGGCACCGCTGGCTTTTCTGGGCGTGCAGGCCAAAGGGGCGGGGATAAAGGTCGCCTCCCTGCTTGGCTTTCGATCTATTGATGACCTCATCTTCCAGGATCGATTTGAGGCTCTGGGAGATACGATTATCACCACTGATGACGGCTCCCTGGGCATACACGGTCGCGCTGCCGCCGGGCTAAAAGAGCTAAACTTATTCGATTACGATCAGATCTACCTTTGCGGTCCGGAGATGATGATGTGGGACATAATTTCCAGAACACAGGAGCATGCAGAAAAGACCCAGGCCTGCATCAATCGCTACTTCAAGTGCGCGGCAGGCATCTGCGGCTCATGCTGCCTGGACCCAGAAGGCCTCCGGGTCTGTGTAGAGGGGCCGGTGCTCATGGCCGACCGGCTGCTGGAGAGCGAGTTTGGGCGGTACCGGCGGGGCCCGACAGGCGGCAAGGGGCCTTGCCGGGGATGAATTGAGAATGGATGAATTGGGAAAGATCGAGGGGAAAAGAAAGGAGAGAAGGTTGGAAATGATAGTCCGTTTTATGAAGGATGGTATAGTCCGAGGGGGATCGTACAGCATTGAGAATGGCATAATCTCCGGGGGAGAGGAGTTGGGACTGGAGGAAGTATTCCTTCTGCCTCCCTGCCAGCCGACCAAGATCGTCTGTGTGGGCCTGAATTACGTGAAGCATGCCCAGGAGCTG
>JALNZQ010000229.1 GCA_023229165.1 Methanothrix sp. | reverse complement strand
GGATATTCTTGAAAAGGAATTTCTTTCGAATCAGGCTGTATATAGTGCAGCTATAGCTACGAGCTAAAAGATTTTATATACTTTTATATAAAATTCACAACTATCTTTCGTGGATCATCCGCTTAATAAATATAATTCTAAAATTTAAATTTAGATAATTTTTCTATTTATTGTTTTATTAGATGATGGTATATTTATTAGATGATGGTATATTATTGATTTATATCATTAAGGAGAATAAATGAAAAATAAATATGATGTTATTTGCATTGGTTCAGGTCCATCATCTCTTGGTTTTATGTTTCGTTTTATAGAAAAAAATAAAAATTTATCTGCATTAATGATAGATAAGTCTTATTTGTCTAGTGGTGGGCTTCGTAATGATGGGAAGATGAATTTTGCAGGACTAAAGATAGGTTTTCCTAATAACGGTTATTGGAATGAAGAACAAGCAAATTATTATTTAAATGAAACAGAAAAATATTTAAAACCAAAATTTATAGAAATAGGTAAAGTAGATAGTTATATAGAAAGAGCAAAAAAATATGGTGCTGAATTAATAATTGCAAAACAATCTCATATTGGTACAGATAAGTCACCAGAATTGATTAATTCATTAATTAATAAACTAAAAGATAATGGTGTTGATGTAGTTTTAGGTAGAGAGATGATAGATATAGATTATGATAATAAAGCAATAATTTTAGAAGATAATAGTAAAATTTTTTTTGAAAAACTTATTTTAGGATTAGGACGTAAAGGTGCAACATTTTTTCAGAAGTTAATGTCTAAATTAGATGTTAAATTTATAGATAATATCGTAGATATAGGTATAAGATTAGAAATGCGTGAAGAAAATTATAAAATTGTTCGTGATATATACGATCCCAAGATTTATATAAATGATGTAAGAACATTTTGTAGCAATTCAGGTGCAGCTTATGTAACAAAGGAAAAATATAAAGATTTTTATTCTGTTAATGGTCATGCTTTTTCTAAAGATAAGAAACCTAATGGTTTAGTGAATTTTGCTTTATTGAAAACAATTAAATTAACTGAACCAATTACGAGTGGTAATGAATATGCAAAAATAGTTGGTAAAATGGCTATGAATGTGGGTGGTGGTCAACCTATAATGCAAAGAATAGGTGATTTTAGAGCAGGGAAAAGATCAAAAATAGAGACTTTTAATAATGATTTATATGATTTTGAACCTACATTAAAAGGTGTTACTGCAGGTGATATTTCATTGGCATGTCCTAGTAAAATTTTAAGATCTATATGGGAAAGTATGAAGGTTTTAGATTCAATAATTCCTGGCTGTTTATATCCAAGTAATATAATGTACTTTCCTGAAATTAAAAAATATATGAATAATCCTCAATTTATTGATGATCATTTTCAAATAAAAAAAGATATATATGCAATTGGTGATGTAGTTTCCCATAGAGGTATAACATCAAGCTTTGCCAGTGGAATTCGTTGCCTTGATGGAATTTTAGATGAATAAAAAATCAAGTTTGATATAGATAATATTTTAGTTGAAAAGTTATTAATAAGTTAGTATATTAGTTTATATGATATAGAGAGGAGTGAGTATGTTTTATTTTAGTAAATATATAGGAGAAGAATATAATAGTCATTTATCTATATTTAATGAGCATAAAGATGAGATAGAAAATAATAAAGAAGAGTGGGATGAGTTTTTAAAAGATTTAAATTATTATCGAGAAAAAGTAAAGATTAATGATAGGCGTTTAAAAAATGCAAGATATGTTTTAAAATATCAATCTGCAAGAAAATTTGGTTATCCTATAGATGTAGAAATACCGATAATTTTAGATACAAAAGAAGTTGAATATTATATAGATTTAACATTGTTACAACAAGATATGGGCTATTATGATGATGCAGATAGAATAGATAGAAGAAAAGGTTTTCTTTATTATGTAAAAGAAAAAGTAGGTTATTATAAGTTTGAATATGTGTATCAGTATGATGAAGATGGTTTTTATGTAAACAAACATATTATTGCTGCATTATATGGATGTCAATTAATTGGTATGGAATTATTTAATCATAGAATAAGAAATAAAAAGCTTGAAGAATTATTAAAAATTTGGATGCATGAACATATTAACTTTTTAGAAAAAACATCTGCAGGTGCTGAAGCATTAAAAATTTTATTTAAAGATAAAGAAATACCAACTTATCAAAAAATAGATAATGAAATGGTTCAAAGTGGTACTATACAAGATTGGATTAAAGAAGCAGAAAAAAGACCTTCGCCCGAAGAATATTTTAAAAAGAAAGCTAAAGATCAAGAAAGAATTAAAAAAGCTTCGGATAAAGAAAGAGATGAGTTATTTAATTAAAGTTTTATAAAATAGATTGAAAGATTTGAGATATGAATAGTGTTGAAGATCGTTTAAATGCAATAGAGTTTGGTTGGGAACATGAAGTTTTTAAAACTATTTTTAATAATGGTATTATTATTATATTTAGAAATAAAAATAATAAATTACATAATGAAAGAGATTTACCTGCAGTAATTTATGCTAATGGTACTCAAGAATGGTATAAAAATGGTAAACGTTATAGAAATAATGATTTACCTTGTAAAATTGATGCTAATGGTACTAAATATTGGTATAATGAGTTAGGTTTTCATAGAGAAGGTGATCTCCCTGCAATAATTGATGCTGATGGTAGTCAAATTTGGTATAAGAATAATCTAATTCATAGAGATAATGATCTTCCTGCAGCTATTTTAGCTGATGGTAGTCAGTATTGGCATAAGAATGGTAAATTTCATAGAGATAATGATCTTCCTGCAAGAATATTATCTAATGGTAGAGAAGAGTATTGGTTAAATGGTGAGAGGGTAAGATAAGTTGAATCTATATTAGTTATTTAGTATATTAGTTTAAAAGAGTGGAGTATTAATAATGAGAAATAGTATACGAGATAGATTAAAGAAATTAGGAGTAATTAATGATTATATAGAATTAGAAGAAGAACTAAAATTATATAATGACTATATAGATAAAACAAAGTTTGATTATATTAAATTTCAGCAAGAATATTTAGGTAATTTTTTTAAACCTGAATGTTCAGTAAAAGATAATAGTGGTAGACATTGTCCTGAAGAACCTATTCATTTTTTAGAATATAATGGTAGAGAAATTGGTTTGTGCGATAGGTGTTATAGTAATTATTTAAATGGACATTTGATAGTAGAAGTCAAATAAAGAGACATAGAGAAGATAGATTATATATTGGTTAAAGGAGTAATGTTTTTATGGAAGAAGATAAATTAAAAGAAGGTACAAAAATTATTTATAATAGTGATAATATTTCTATTTATGGTGAGATAGTAGGTTTAGCTGATAATGGTAATCCAATTATAGGATTTACTTATATTATTAAGATTTTAGAAGTTGAAGGTGAAATAGATTATAAATATTCTTGCATAGCTTTACCAAGGGTATTTTTTAATGTGATAGATTATTGTTGGCGTTGTAAGGGTATGGCTTTTTTAACTTTTGATACTGATAATGGTTGGCACGATAAATGCCCAGATTGTAATATATAATAAATTATTAATTAAGGAGTATCAGTTTTATGATATATGATTATTCTATCCAATGTCCTAAATGTGGTAGTTATCATACTGAATGGTATAACGATCAAAGATGTTTAATATGTGGTAGTTGTGGTAATAATATTAGGTTAGAAGATAGTTTTAAAGATGAATCTATTAGAAAAGCACATGGATATTTAATGAAAGATAAAGAAGATATTATGCCTAATGATACAGTTAATGTTTATGATCATATAATTAATGAGAAACGTTATGGTAAAGTTATAAAAAGATATGGTATTGTAACTCACATGAAAAATAGTTATTTAAACTGGCCTTATGATGATCTTTGTGATATTGAATTTAGTGATAGAATTAGTAATGGACATTTTACTTATAGTTTAGAAAAAGTAATTTAATATTATTTAAAATATAATTATTTTTAACCATGTAAAAGAAGAAGTCCCATACTTCTATAAGTCTTGGTAGTTCACTTATAGTAAAAGAATTTATGTTTCAATACGAAGGTAGAAAACTTTTATTTAGAGGTAGAGGTTTAGAAACAAACGAGAGGGGGTATCACCCCCTATTATTATTGAATCTTTATAGTATTAGGTTTTGGTTGTTCTTTAAGTGGTAGGGTAATATTTAAAATACCATCTTCTAATTTAGCAGTTATTTTTTCAATATCGATATTATTTTCCAAATTATAAGATTGGTTATATTCTTCTTGAAGCCAACCAATTTTTTTAGTACGTTTTGCATTAATTTTTAAAATACTATTATCTGTAGAAATTTGAATTTCTTCCTTTTTAAAACCAGGCAATGAGATTGTTAAAGTGAATTCTTTTTCATTTTTTTCTACATTAGTATTCTTTTGTTGTTTTGTTGTTATTGGATTAAAA
>JALNZQ010000228.1 GCA_023229165.1 Methanothrix sp. | reverse complement strand
TTCCCAGATCCTGGAAAGCGAAGGACGCGAATGCGGATGTGGAGGCGGCGAGAGCGGAAGCGAGCTGGCCGTGGCCATGCTGCAGGGAAAGTACCCGGTAGAGGATGCTGCGGCAGAGGAGCTGGTCGATCTCATTGCCAAACAGATGGAGAAAAACCTGCCAGTTCCCGATGAATCTCACATCGTGGTAGAGAGCGGAGGAGAGGGTGCCATCATCAACGCCTGCTTCGGCCACAAGACCAATGACACATTGGGCCGGGTCATCACTGCCATCCTCTCCGCTCGATTCGGCAGCAGTGTAGCCCTGCAGATCGATCCCTATCGAATTGAGCTGACATTGCCCAAAGCCCTATTGGCCGAGGAGATAAAAAAGCTGCTAATCGATCTGGACCCAACTTACGTGGAGCCCATCCTGGAGATGACTCTCAAGAATACCACACTCTTGCGCTGGAAGATGGTGCACGTAGCCCGGAAATTCGGGGCCTTCTCCAGGGATGTGGACTATCAGAGGGTGAGCATGACGAAGCTGCTCGCCGTCTTCGAGGGCACGCCCATGCACCGGGAGGCGCTGCGGGAGATCTATCATGACCGGCTGGACATCGAGCGAGCCAAGTGGGTTTTGGAGAGGATTCGGGACGGCTCGATCGAGATTATTACCAGCTCACTCAGTCCGATCGGAACCTCTGGAAGGGGCGGGGGCCGGGATGTCACCTCGCCTGAGCATGCCGACGCTGCCGTCATTGATTTGCTCAAGAACCGCATCATGAACGACCGGGTCCTTTTGTTTTGCGTTCACTGCAAGAAATGGAAGAGCATGCGGCAGGTCGAGCGGGTGCCCGAGCAGCCTGAATGTCCGTTATGCGGATCGCGCATGGTGGCGGCCCTCAAGCCCTGGGAAGAAGAAGAGATCAAGATCGTCAAGAAGCCGGAGAAGAAGAAGACTGCCGAAGACAAGCGCAGGACGAAGCGTGTCTTTCGGAATGCCAACCTGGTCTTGAGCTACGGCAAGACCGCCGCGATCGCGTTAGCGAGCCGGGGACTTGGCCCGGAGACAGCGGCGCGGGTGGTGGGGAAAAGGCAGAGTGATGAGCTGGAGTTTTACAGGGATATTCTGAAGGCAGAAAGAGAGTATGCCAGGACGAAGAGGTTTTGGGGATGATATTATTATCCGTTCTTTACTCCCACATACATCATCCATCCGCCCACCAGCACGGTCATTCCGAAGAGCACCAGGCTTTGCAGTCCCATGCCATTGGGCAGATCGAATATGACCACCGCGCCCATGATCACGCTGCCGGCGCCCAAAAGAATCACACCAAGCCTTGCTGAGAGAAGATAGGTTATGAAGCCCAGGGCGATGAGGGCTGCAGCAATCAATAGGGGCGTTGAAAATAATGGGATGGACAGATTCATATTTCTCCGTCCTTTTGCTGCATACTTATAGTTTCTTATAAGTTCGGCTTTGCACGTAAAGGGCTAATTTGGCCCCCACTTTACGTGCAGACATCCGACTTTGCGTGCAAGAACTCAGGTTTTATCCCATTCTCGTACATTTCGTGAATTACCACTGTGAGATTGTACGCAACAATTTTAGCCTGTAATTCATTGACCTGAGCAACAGGATTCTTAGATTTCAACGTCTCGCCAAACTTCCTCTTTATGACCGCGTTTGTAGCTTCGATATTGCTTCTCTTGTGGTAGTGCTCCATGAAGTCGTCGCGGTTAATCTGGAAGTAATGATACATCTTACTCCAAAGAGATGAGCCTCTGGGTTTGCCAGTAGCGTTCTTTCTGTATGGGATGTATGCCTTGCCGCCTTCGTTCGCTACCAATTGGAGATTAAGCCTTGATGAATAAGCCATATCATCAGACACTTCGTCAATAATGAATCCCTCTGAGGTCTTTCGTACCAGAGGGCCGAACTGAGGCGAATCGCCACCATTGCTATCTGTGATTGCCACAGCAGCGACAATGTTAGTCTTAACCCCTGCGCAAAGGTGAGCTTTTACCCATTGATGCTCTTTCTTTTGGTTGTGCTTCATGCCGTTGTAGGCGTTGAATGTGGTTGTTCTAAATCCAGTAGAATCAACCGAAAAATCGTTCTCCAATCCAGCAACGGGCAATGCTGATAGCATAACCAGCTCATGTAATATTGGTGTAGTCTCTGGATTGTTAAAGAAAGCAGATGGTGCATTGAAGTATGGCGCGTGGTTGATCTGTCCCTTCTCTTTCGCGTTCTAGAAAAGGCCATGAGCGCGGCGGCTGGATAGCTGAGAGTACACTTTCTGGATCGCGCAGAAAAGCGTTTCATGGATAGATAGGCACGGTCTGCCAATCGTCTGCTCTGGTTCTGGAATGGCTTTAACCAAGTCTTTTAGCAGCTCATCGAATAGCTTGATCTCGGATTTCTGGGCCTCGTTGTAAGCGTTCCATGCCTGAGTATATGTCAGGTGTACCTTCTCAGTAACTACGCCACCTGGTGTGTCTTTTTCGACTTGCAGATAGTATCGCGTTGCTGCTATGTGCTTGCACTTTCCGCCGCGATAAACGAAATCCGGGCAATCGCATGTTATTCCTTCCTTAGTTTCTTTGACCTCATAGAAACCATTACCAGACTGTGATTTTACCTTAAATGAGCGGTCGTTGACCTTATTGACCTGGTTGCCTTGATCTGCTATTGCTTTGCTTCGGAGTTCGCGAGGATTTTTGGCCGCTTGCATGGTAACTAAAATTCGCCCATGGTATTTATAAGTTACCATTGGTAATCATGAACTACCTTGCATAACCTATTTAAACAATAGTTATACCATTAGTTACCATGCAAGAATCCGACCGCCCAAAGCGAATAGCGGTATCGCTACCAGAAGATGCAAGAGAATTTTTAGAGAAAGAAGCGCAAGAAACGGGCGTTCCTTTAAGTAATTTGATGAGTTATATCGCGGTTAATTATGTTCGGGACGAGAAGCGAAAAAGATCCCAAACCATGGCTAACTAATCACAACACAATGCTGGGTTAGTTGATGGGCTCAAAATATAACCTCGCAGGAAGGCGGAAACTAATACCGATCCTATTTTTAATTGTCTCACTTCCCCCGATTATTTTTGGGTCGGCTATTAATGAGGCAATTCAAGAGAACAATAGACTCCTGCAAGGACAAAATCATTCAGTTGTCGTGCCAATTGACTTAGATAATGCGCCATTTTATAAAGAAGGGACTAAACCAGACCTCCGATTAGTATTAACCATGCGCCCCCTGAAGGGGTTTCCCACGGTGGACGAAAAAGTCGAAATATATGGCAAAGCGATCCTACGCGAGGAGTATCCGAACGTAGATAGCATTACTATACACATTGAAAATGCCATGAAGTATCCAATTGATGATAGAACATTGGAAGAGTCCCCTGACCTTTTTCTAGATCGGGTTGCGGACACTAATATATTTATTGGAAATACAACGTCGGTTTGGACAATGGAGGGTACCTATCGTCCATATTGGTTACTGATAGGTTCTGAAAATGCAACATTAAAAGGCCCTATAGGCCCCCTTACAACAGCAAATCTTGTTCAAGGTGTTCTTATTACCGTCTATCCTAAATCGCAGTTCGTGCAAATAATATCCAATCAAGCTATGCTATATTTGACCATAATAATCTATTTTGCTACAGTTGTTGGATTGATTCCTATGGGCCTTAATTTATGGGCATCGCCGCCAACAGAGAGAAGAGATACAAATAATGATACAACAAATGCCAGTAAAACACGCCATATAAAAAAAAGCCGAGCCGATTATAACACCCGCGCGAAATTCAGGATAACGAAAAATAGACCATGCGACGAAACTAACACTAGCCACAGCCAAAAGACAGGTTATAGAAAATAATAGAGATATTATATCGTTAAGTAAGTATCGGACTTTAAATGTAGAATTCATTTTTACCCCCACTTTAACACAACACTTAAATTTGTTTTAGAGTTTGATGTGCATCCAATTGAGTTTGCTTATTATGGATATAACCAATTCACTGATTATATTTGTCACTTTACGTTCAGGCCCGCGACTTTTCGTGCAAAAAAGACTATTCGTGCAAAGCCTATAAGTTCGCCATCTATTTACCATAGCATCTCATTATTTCTTCGCGATGAAACGCATTTACATGGACCACTCAGCCACCACTCCCGTGGCGCCAGAGGTCTTGCAGGCCATGCTGCCCTACCTTTCCGACAAGTTCGGCAATGCCTCTAGCCTGCACAGCTTTGGCCAGGAGGCAAAAGAGGCTCTGGAAGAATCTCGAGAGAAGATGGCAAAGCTCCTGGGAGCAAGCCCCGAGGAGATCATCTTCACCTCGGGGGGCACAGAGTCCGACAACCTGGCCCTGAAGGGCATAGCGCGTCGCAATCGCTTGCTCGGCAAACATATTATCACTACCAGCGTCGAGCATCCTGCTATCCTGGAGACGTGCAAAAAGCTGGAGAAGGAGGGCTTTTCCGTCACCTACCTGCCCGTGACGAGCG
>JALNZQ010000227.1 GCA_023229165.1 Methanothrix sp. | reverse complement strand
GAAAAATCGCCGAGTATGAAGCTACAGTCCTGCTAACCTATTAGGTTAACCACCTCTTTTTTGGCAGTGCATATGAGCCGCTTAAGAGCGCTAACAACCGTTTGCTGGTACTGATTGCCACTATGAGATCAATATCTTCGGCTATATCCTAGCCGACCGATGGGAATGAGGGGGTGATCTAATCTATCTCCCCTCATTCTTGAGAGACTCTACAGCCTCATTTGTCGCTTCGACGCCAACGAGAGCTTCAGAAGCCCTCCTTCGAGATTCATAGTCCGCGTTCTTCGAAACAGGGACGATAGCAGTTGCAGCAGCTTCCCTAACCCACATGTCTTCATCGTTCTTTAGAGCCTGGATGAGAGGTTCCACTGCCTTGGCATTGCCTATCATTCCAAGAGACATTGCTCCACTTGCTCGGATACCATCCTGCTCCGATTTCAAGTCCGAAATGAGATCGTCCACCTTATTCGCAGATGCCACAACTATTGACATCAGAACCAAGATAGCTACAACTACAATCCACTTCATAGGTTCCAAAATTCACAGGAAGAATAAACAATTAATGGGTGAGCCATTCGAGGCAGATCTCTCGTGAGATATCATGATGATAACATTTCGGCAGGTATCTCAACATTTTTGTCGAGACATTGAAACAGCTGGCCGTGGACCCGGATCAGAACGTGCAGAAGACGGCGCGGGGGAGGATGGGCTAGCTGGCATCCTCTCGAAACTGCCGATTCAGGTGATCCTGTATCTCCTGCACTGCCTGACGCAACACTTTTTCGTTGTCATATTCCTGCACCATTCTTTCCAGATCGCTGCGAGGATAGACAGAGAGCTGCCGGACCTGATCTGTCAAATGGGGCACTGCCCTCAGGATGTTGTCCACGATACTCACAGTGGCCTTTCGGGCCGTTCGGGAGAGTGGATTGAGATCGATGGCAATGACCTTCTTTCCCATAGCAGTCAGTGCCTCGCAACGGTCGCCGTCCTCCAGTGGAATCAAAACCACGTCTGCGTCGTAGATCCCGCCCCTAGTCGCCGGCGCCCGGGCGGGCTCCAGGCCGGGAACGGTGGCATCGGGCTTCTCACCGAGAACTTCTTCTGCGCCCTTCTCCCGGAGGAGGTCGGCAATCTTTTTCACCCTCTCCTCAGAGCGGTGGAAGAGGTTGACTTCCAACGGAATCCTGAGGGAACCGGCCAGGGCCACCATCTCCTCTGCTGCCAGGGCGGCCACATTGCCGTTGACGCTTAAGGCCGGTCGGGCCGCCAGGAGCAGCAAGGCGGCAGCCGTTGTCGTAGCCGCCTCTGCGGAGGGTGTCGTCCTCTCGCCCAGAAGGTAGTCGAAGCACTCGCCTCTGCCCTGGGCAATGAGGCCCTGGCTGCTGGTGAAGCCTTTCTTCACTCCCTCAGCCACGCGTTCGCGTGCCACTAAAGAAGCATATCTGGGATGAGACTTTGGAATATCAGTCAAGATTTGCACCTCTTTGTGAGATAGTAGTAGTATGAACCTCGCCAAAGCTTTGCAGGGCCTCTGCCCCGCCAAAGGCGAAGACCGCATCGCCCAGCATGATCATACCGGCCATGCCGCCCGCTGCCTCCACCGCCTCGATGGCCTCTAGGGCCCAGTCGCTGGCCAGGCCGGACTGCACTGTGAAGCGGCGGGAAAGCTGCAGGAAATTTGTGAATGTGGGCCTTTTCAAAAGGTCCTTCAAGGCCGCCTCGCCCGCCAGGTTGACAGCCGTCATCGCCTTCTCATCGGAGAGTATCTCCTTGGTGGAGATGGGGCCACGCACCACGTAGTTGATGGGCAGGGGCGGGACGGGTATGCGATCGATTCTTCCTATGCCCGGCGCGCCCGGCTGCAGTCGCACCACCAGGCCGCCTGCATTCTGGGCGATGACGTCCCCCAGGCCCGTCCGGTTTGTAACCTCGGCCTCGTGGGCGACGGCCGCGGCCTCGTTCGCCGTCAGGCCAAGATCGAAGTATGAGTTGAGTGCGTAGGCACAGCCAATGGCCCCCGCCCCGCTGGCCCCAAAGCCCGCCCCAAAGGGCATGGAAAGCTCCGTCTTCACCCGCACTGGAGATTTGGCCAGCTTTTCCACCACAAATCTGGAAACGGGAGCCTTGGACACTGCACCATTCAGAAGGATTTCCGTATCGTGAATATGTGAAGCCGGTTCAATGGTAGTAGTAGCCCCCAGGGAAAGACACAGTCCGCAGCCTACGGAGCCTGCGAGGCGCGGCTCATCTCTACGGTGAGCGGCAAAAAAGCCGGTGATGTGAGAGGGCACAAAGGCCCGAACAGATTTAATGGAGTGGTTCATAATACACCCACCAGGGCATCGATAATCCTTCCGGCAATTTCGCTCTTAGTTCCCTGAATGATTTTTATGGATCTCTCTTTACCGATTATCAATACTCGATTGTCGTCCGTGCCCATGCCGCCCTGGGCGACGTCATTGGCTACCACCAGGTCCAGTCCTGCGTTCTGCATGGACTTCTCGGCCCGGAGGACAAGCTCCTCGTCTGTCACTCCTGTCTCGGCCTTGAAACCCACGATCTTCAGATGGGGGTAGGACTCACGCACCGTCTTGATGATCTTCCGGGTGGATTTAAGTCGCAGTATCAGCTCCTGGCCGGATGACTTGATCTTCTCCGCCTGCGGGTCGAGAGTGTAGTCGGCCACAGCGGCGGCACTGATCAGGGCGTCGCAGCCCGCCGCCACCTCGGCCAGCACAGCATCCAGCATCTCCTTGGCGCTCTCGGCGTAGACCTGGCGTATGGGGATGTCCTGGAGGAAGCGGTGCACCAGTGTCACCTCCGCCCCGCGCCGGCGCGCCTCCAAGGCCAGCGCTACGCCCGTTTTTCCCGAGGCGCGGTTGGTGAGGATGCGGATGGGATCGACAGCCTCGGCATTGGAGCCGCTGGTTATGACGATCCTCTTGCCGTCCAAGTCGCGGGGCCCCAGCAGCCTCTCCACCTCCCTCGCAACCGCCAGGTTATCGGCGATCTTGGCCTTGCCCTCCTCGATTCGCGGATCGATCAGAGTCACGCCCATGTCCCGCAGCGCATCGAGATTGCGAAGCACCGCGGGGTGGCGGTACATGGCCTCGTGCATGGCAGGAACGACGGCAACCGGTTTGCCGCTGCCAAGAGCGGTGGTGGCGAAAGTTGTTACGGGCGTGTCGTCGATGCCGCAGGCCATCTTGCCGATGGTGTTGGCTGTGGCAGGCGCGATGAGCAAGAGATCTGCGAGGCCCCCCACGCCGCAAAACTGCACATGCTCCACCCGGCCGGTAATTTCCGTGATCACCGGGTTTGCGCTGGCATACTCCAGGGCGTAAGGGTGCAGGATTTGCTGCGAAGCAGCGCTGGCTACGCAGTGCACCTCTGCGCCGCGCCTGATCAGATCGCGAATGAGGTCCACGACCCGGACGGCTGCGATGCTGCCTGTAACTCCTACTACGATCGTCTTATTGCAAAGCGTTTCGCTTACTGAGCATGTGATGTCGGAGGGCATGATGGTCCTGCAAATCTATGCAGCTACTAAAAGATGGCTCTTTCCCTGAGCCCGCCCGCGGGCCCCCTGCGCGCGCTCGTGGGCGCGCAGGCACAAACCTTATTTAACAATTCAATCGAGGGACTATGCCGTGCCGGGGTGGCCTAGTTGGTTAGGGCGCGAGACTCATAGGGTAATACGATTAACGCGCGCTTCCTGAGGTATCTCGAAGTCGCGGGCTCGAATCCCGCTCCCGGCACCTAAATCTTGCATTTTCTAATTAATACCAAAATACATTTAGCCAGTTATCACAACTTATCATGGCGAGGAAGATTCTATTGGGAAAAATTGAGCGCAAATATTGGCTATTTCAGATTATGTATGATTCGTATCCGGAGTCATGGAAACTCATGATCGAGGCGAATATTGCTGCAAACCACTATCCTCCTGGCTGGGTAAATGAGAGCTGGAATGTAACAACGCTCAAAAAATTAAAATCCGGCGACTAATCATTGCAGCATTTAAGAATCATCGTTTTGCTGGCTATGGCCGTTTAATGTCAGATTTTTATCGAAAGGGACCATCTCTGGACGTGCGTACAAACATCGGAGAAATCTTTGGTTTCAGAGAGCGATTTGATTGTGAATGGACGGCAATTCCACCTGACAGAAACCCTAATTTTGCAGATTGCAGCGATCTACGGGATTCAATCGATACACGTTTGATGCGTGGGCTTTGCGTAAAAGAGATTGATGAAGAATCATTCAGATCGACATTTGCTATGGGGCAGCAGAATTATCCTTTGTAGCCTGTAGTGCTCTCAAAGATCTCCCGCAACCGTCCTGCAGTCGCCGGCGAAAGCCTTCTGTCAACGGCACCAAGAAAAGTCTCTGCGCACTGAGGCGCGATGCACAGCAAGCATTCCGAGCCGTCCATAGCTCGCTCTGCCAGATACTTCAGGTCTTTATCGCGCAGCTTCTCCAGCCGGGACGCAAAGTCGTCCTTGTCGGTT
>JALNZQ010000022.1 GCA_023229165.1 Methanothrix sp. | reverse complement strand
TCCGCAGTTCGAGGGCCAGACCAAAACGCGATTAGGAAACAGCTCCATCCGGGGCATAATCGAGTCCATGGTCTCTGAGGGCCTGGCCGAGTTCTTTGAGGAAAACCCAATAGTTGCCACCACCATGGTGGAGAGGGCGGGGGAGGCGCTACGCGCCCGTGAGGCGGCCAGGAAGGCCAAGGAATTAACCCGCCGCAAGAATGCTCTGGGCTCGGGAGGGCTTCCGGGAAAATTGGCAGATTGCTCCAACAACGATCCCTCCAAATGCGAGATCTACATAGTGGAGGGCGAATCTGCAGGCGGAAGCGCCAAGCAGGGCCGAAACCGGCATTTTCAGGCCATACTGCCATTGCGCGGCAAGATCCTCAATGTGGAGAGAGCAAGGCTTGACAAGATTCTCAAGAACGCCGAGATTCGCAATATGATTGTGGCTTTCGGCACGGGCATCGGCGATGACTTCGATATCGGTAAAGCTCGGTATCACAAGGTAGTAATAATGACCGATGCCGATGTGGACGGCTCGCACATTCGCACCCTGCTCCTGACCTTCATCTACCGATACATGAAGCCGCTCATCGATTCGGGCTACGTCTTTATCGCCCAGCCGCCCCTCTACCAGGTCAAGAAGGGAAAGACCGTCAGCTACGCCTACACGGATGAGCAGCTCAACAATCTGGTGAAGGGCCTGGCCAAGCCTGCTATTCAGAGGTACAAGGGTCTGGGAGAGATGAATTCCGACCAACTGTGGGATACGACCATGGACCCCGAGAAGAGGACCATGCTGAAAGTGACGCTTGAGGATGCGGTGGAAGCGGATCGCATCTTCACCATTCTCATGGGCGACCAGGTGGAACCCAGACGCGAGTTCATAGAGACGCATGCCAAGTATGTGAAGAATCTTGATGTTTGATATTTGAGGTGGCTTTGACAGAAGTACTGGTTAACATCACTGAGGAGATGAAATCCTCCTACATTGATTATGCTATGAGCGTGATCGTAGCGCGGGCTTTGCCCGATGTGCGCGATGGCCTCAAGCCCGTTCATCGGCGTATACTCTATGCTATGAATGAGCAGGGCATGACCCACGACCAGCCCTATAAGAAATCGGCGCGTGTCGTGGGTGATGTCATGGGTAAGTTCCATCCTCACGGAGATGCGGCCATCTATGAGACCATGGTGCGCATGGCCCAGCCATTCTCCATGCGCTATCCTCTCATCGACGGCCAGGGCAACTTCGGCTCGGTTGATGGAGACCCGGCTGCAGCCATGCGTTACACAGAGGTGCGCCTCTCCAAGATCGCAGAGGAGATGCTGGCGGACATTGAGAAGAACACGGTTGACTTTACTCCCAACTACGACGGCTCACTCAAAGAGCCCGTTGTGCTGCCGGCAAAGCTGCCCGATCTTCTCCTCAACGGCTCCACCGGCATTGCCGTGGGCATGGCCACCAATATTCCGCCCCATAACCTGACGGAGCTATGCGGGGCCATCATCCATCTCATTGACGAGCCCCAGGCTACTATTTCCGAGCTGATGCACATTTTGCCAGGGCCCGACTTTCCTACTGGTGCTTACATCGTAGGCAGGGCAGGAATTGAGGCTGCCTATCAGACCGGCAAGGGCAGCATTATGATGCAGGCCAAGTCGGAGATTGAGGAAGGGACAAGAAGCACTAAGATAATCTTCAATGAGCTTCCCTACCAGATCAATAAGGCCAAGCTGATCGAAGATATGGCAGAGATGGTCAAAGGCGGTCGTCTGGAAGGCATATCCGATCTGCGGGATGAATCGGATAGAGACGGCATTCGCATGGTGGTGGAGGTCAAGAGCGGATTTAATGTTCATGTGGTCTTAAATCAACTGTATAAGCACACGGCACTTCAGACCAGCTACGGCATCAACAACATGGTTTTAGTGGACGGCCTGCCCAAGATGGTCTCTTTGAAGGAGACGCTTGAGCAGTACATCCACTACCGCTCACTGGTGGTTGAGAGGCGCACCAGGTTCGAGCTTGATGCTGCTGAGAAGAGGGCCCATATCCTGGCAGGTCTGCTCATCGCTTTGCGGAACATAGATGAGGTAATAAGAATAATCAAGGCGGCGCATTCTCCAGTCGAGGCAAAAGACGCCCTGATGCAGGCCTTCTTACTCAGCGAGGAGCAGGCCAAGGCTATTTTGGACATGAGGCTGCAGCGGCTCACCGGTCTCGAGCAGGAGAAGATCGTCTCCGAGGCGGAAGAGCTGGAAAAGCTTATCGCCAAATTGAGGAAGATCCTCGCCAGCAACCTGGAGATTTTGAGCATCATCAAAGAAGAGCTGACATATCTCATTAATACCTACGGAGATGAGCGGCGCACCCAGATCATCGAAGCGGAGGGCGAGGTTTCCCGGGAGGATCTCATCCAGGAGGAAGAGGTGGCAGTAACCATCACCTCTTCCGGGTACATCAAACGCCAGCCCCTTACGGCTTACCGCATGCAACGGCGCGGCGGACGGGGAGTCATTGGTGCTGAGACCAAGAGCGAGGAGTTTGTAACCGACGTCTTTACCGCCTCCACCAAGGATTATCTGCTCTTCTTCACGGACAAGGGCAAGGCCCACTGGCTCAAGGTCTACGAGGTTCCTTCCCTGGGACGGGCAACTCGGGGAAAGTCCATTGTCAATCTCCTGCAACTGGAGCCCGATGAGAAGATCACAGGCGCAATACCAGTGAAGAGCTTCGAGTCGGGCTTCATAATCCTGGTAACCCGGAGCGGAAGCATTGTCAAGATGCCTTTGCAGGCTTTTTCCAATCCCAGGAAGGGCGGCATCAAGGCTGTAAACCTGAAGGGCGATAGCCTGGTCTCGGCCAAGCTCACAGACGGAAGTAAGGAGCTATTGGTTGCCACAAAGTATGGCAAAGCCATCCGCTTCAAGGAGGATGACGTGCGCGCCTCCAATCGAGGCACCATGGGTGTAAAGGCCATCAGCCTGAACATGGGAGACGAGCTTATCAGCATGGATGTGATCCGACCGAGTGCTAATTTCACATTGCTCACCATCACCAATCAGGGCTACGGCAAGAGGACGGAGCTGGAGGAGTATCCCCAGCAGAGACGCGGCGGCAAGGGCGTCAAGAACATCGATGCCAGAAAGGGCTTCGTCTGCTGCACCACCACCGTCTCAGAGGACGATGAGCTGCTGGTCACCACCAAGGACGGAGTGGTGATTAGAATTCTGACCAGCGAGATCCGGGTGCAGGGCCGCTCCACGCAGGGCGTGCGCATCATGAATGTCAAGCCCGGGGACGAGGTGGCGGCGGTGGCCAGGATTACCTGAGGCTCCGCGCCATCTATTTATATTATATTTTGATGCTCCACTCCGATCAGTTCTCTCTGACGCTCAAGAACTCTCGGCACCATAACCAGGTAAAGCTGCAGTCCGCAGATCTGGAGTTGAAGGTGGGGGAGCGCATTGGACGGCTTCTCGCGCATTTATCTGGAAGAGCTACCCGTCAGAGCTTTCCCAGAATGTTCAGCACGATTTGAATCTGGTGTGAAGCAACGCCGTTCAGATGGGTCTGTTGATAGACGACCTGCGCACTTTCTCTTGCACGAGCCGGAAGACGCGGGCGAAGCGTTTGAACGTTGGGGATCTTGTGTATTGTATCTGATCCAGTCGGATTTCAGTCTGCCTCAGTTCGATGCTTTTCTGGCCCCGCAGCTCATGCAGGAACAGAAGATGGATATACCATTGGTCTTCTCCATCCCGATGGACAACACGATCCGACATGGTGAACGGGCGACCCTGGTGCATACCTACTATTGCACTATTGGTGATGGCATCACGGTGCCTTGTGGAATGTGGCGCACGAGAGGACCTGATAAGAGGTAGATGGGATTGCAAAGAAGAGATAAGCTGGATATTATTAAGGACATTCTCTCCCTATGCCTGGGACAGGACATGAAGAAGACGCAGATAACTTACAAATCGAACCTCAATTTCCAGAAGGCAAGCGAGTTCATAGAATGGCTGAAATTTCACGACCTGGTTCAGGAAGAAAAAAAAGGTGCCTATAAAACCACGCCTGCCGGAGAGACATTGCTGCATAAACTGGAGAAGCTGACCGCTGTACCTTCGGAATCTGAAAAAATGTGAGGCGAGAATCGATTGCTTTTTATCCCTCTGGGTATTCATGGCAAGAGGTTGATCATTAATGTCCGGTTACTGGGATCCGCATATTGAGCGTATGCCTCTTGAGGACCTACATGCCCTTCAAGAGGATCGGCTCAAATCCGTAGTGCGATATGTTTACGATCATTCCGCGTTCTACCGGCGAAGATTCAAAGAGGCAGGCGTGGAGCCCAGCGACATCCGCACTTTGGCCGATGTCTCCAAGCTGCCCTTCACCAGGAAAGTGGACCTGCGGGACAACTACCCCACTGGCATGTTCAGCGCCCCCAGGAGCCAGGTGGTGCGCTACCACGTCTCCAGCGGCACCACGGGAAAACCCACCGTGGTCGGATACACCAAGGGCGACATCGAGACCTGGTCGGAGTCGCTGGCCCGAGCCCTCACCTCCATTGGCCTTGATAGTGACGATGTGGTGCAGGTGGGCTACGGCTATGGCCTTTTCACGGGCGGTCTGGGCCTGCACTACGGCGCAGAGCGCATGGGAGCAACAGTGCTGCCGGTGGGAACAGGCAACACGGAGCGGCAGATCGAGCTGATGCAGGACCTGGAAACGACTGCCATCGCCTGCACGCCCTCCTACTTCCTGCACATCATGGAGGTAGCCGAGAAGATGGGCGTCTCCATCAAGAAGGATACGAAGCTTAAGACAGGCATCTTCGGGGCCGAGCCCTGGTCCCTGGAAACCAGGAAACGGATCGAGGACGCCACGGGAATCAATGCCTACGACATCTACGGCACCAGCGAGATTTCCGGCCCACTGTTCACGGAGTGTCATGTCAAGAAGGGCATTCACGTCTGGGCTGACATGTTCCTGACGGAAGTACTCGACCCCAAGACCGACGAGCCCGTGGAGGACGGCGAGACGGGCGAATTGGTCTTCACCACGCTGCACAAGTTCGCACTGCCCCTCATCCGCTACCGGATAGGCGATCTGTCCATCATGAACAGTGAGCCCTGCGAGTGCGGGCGCACTCACCCCCGGATCATGAGAATTTTGGGCAGAACGGATGACATGCTCATCATTCGCGGCATCAACGTCTTCCCCAGCCAGGTGGAGGCGGTCTTGATGAACATATCCGAGGTGGGAGACCATTGGGAGATCCTGGTGGACCGCAAAGGGCCGCTGGATATGATGACGGTGCGCGTCGAGCTGACGTCTGCAGGCTTCTCCGATAAGATCGGAGACCTGATTAAGCTTAAGAAGAAAATCTCAAAAGAATTAAAAGGCGTGCTGAACATAGCCGCAGAAGTGGATCTGGTTGAGCCCGGCACCATCCCCCGTTCCATGGGCAAGGCCAAGAGAGTAACAGATAACAGAAAGGTGTAGGAGGCTTTCAAAATGTCGGAGATCAAACAAATTTCTCTTTTTGTGGAGAACAGGCCGGGCAGAACGGCCAAAGTTGCCAAGACGCTATCAGATGCGGGCGTGAATATTCGGGCTCTGACCATCGCCGAGGCGGGCGACTTCGGTGTCATTCGCATGGTCCTGGATGACCCGGAGAAGGGGTACAAAGTTCTGAAAGAAAATGCCTTCACAGTCTCCATGACCGATGTCTTAGCCGTGGAGATGAAGGACACTCCGGGCGGGCTTTACGAGATCGTGAACACACTGGGGCAAAGCCATGTAAATGTGGATTACGCCTATGCCTTCGTCACAGCCAAGGCACAGCGTGCCATGCTCATTCTGAGGGTGGACGACATCGCCAAAGCCAGGCAGGTGCTAAGCGAGAAGAACGTCAAGATCGCCACAAAAGAGGAAATCCAGGCCATATGAAGCCATTTACAGCACTTGTACCGGCCATAATTCTCCTGGCCTGTCTGGCCTTGCCCTGCACCGCCCTGGAATCGAAGTTCTTCACCATCACAGAAAAGACCATTTCTCTGGAACTGGGTCCAGGCTTCGAGATGGTTAGCGGCGAATTCAACACCAGTGAAAACGGAATGGTCCGCCAGGATTTCATCATCAATAACACAGGCGCATCCGGTGCGGCATTCGTATCCGTTATGAGCGTTTATGATGAGACCATGAGCAAAATGAGCCCCGGCGCGCTCTCTGAGCTTTTCCTGATCGGAGGCATCTCTGCGGTGGAAGCCGAAGGCGCTGTGGAGATCGGAAACTGGACTGCTGTAGATAGCCAGGGCAGAAATGTGACCGTCCATACCCTGAGCACCAATGATGAACGCGTTGAAAAACTGGGCGGCAGTTACGATATGGCTGTCTGGAACCTGGATGGACCCAACTTTGCGGTAATGGTATCACTATTCGACCACAATAATACCACCAAAACCATTAAAACTCTGACCATCAGCTAGGCCAGAGCTTTTCTCTAATTTTTCCATTCGTTTTTGAGCAGCTATCAGATATTCTCGCCTTGATATTTTCCAGAATACACCTTCTCCGCCTCTTTGTCCAGCCGCAGGAATACCAGCTGCATCAGCCGGGCGTTCCTCTTCAGCCGCAGTCCCAGAGGATTGTAGACCACCAGCAGGCTCTGGCTACGTCCCCGGTAGCCCGGGTCCCAGAGGGCCGTCTCTAAAGTGGCACCGCAGCGCAGAAGCGTGGATCTGGCGCGGGCCAGCGCGGCCACATCCCTGGGAATGGTCACGATCTCATTGAAGGTCACGAGGTAAGAGCCCGCTGCAAGGTCAATCCAGCCGGACGGGTCGAAATCCATAGTCTCCGTCTCTGGCAGCACGCGCTCTTTGTTGTCAAAGGCTACCGTCCCGGCTGATGTGAATCGCTCAATCTTTTGCAGCGTCATTTCCATGCCGCACATCTGCGTCTGCGTATCGGGGTCGATCATGGACTGCACGAGGTTTTGGGCCTCGCTTCCGGTAAGAATGGTCATCTTAAAACACCTTGCAAAGCTCTATTAACTATCACAGATAACTTATTTGCGGGTGCATAAGCCTGTGTTCGAACTTCTCTTCCTGCCACTTACAATCGTCGTCATGCTGCTGATCTTAGTCGCGCCTCTCATCTTCATCTACCTCTTTCTCCGCCTCTCCGAGACGGCCTTTGAGATGGTGGGCTTTTCCCACTGGCACGCCACCCTAGCCGTCTTCGGCTCCATTCTGGGAAGCCTGGTGGACTTTCAGCTCATCAGCGCCCCCATATCGTCTTATCCGGACTGGTATGTTTCTCTGATAAGCCTGAGCAATCAGGACATTTCCACCACCTTTCATCCCCTCTACCTGGCAGTCAACCTGGGTGGATGCATCATTCCCCTGCTAGTCTCCGCCCACCTTCTCCTGCGCGGCCAGGTTAGCCTCAAAAAGGCCCTGCTGGGCATGGCCGTGGTAGCTGTCATTACCTACTGGGCCGCACAGGCCGTACCCGGCGAGGGCATCGTCCTGCCTGTCTGGCTCTCGCCCCTTCTGGCCGCAGCCATGGGTCTGCTTCTGGCTGGCGGCTTTCGCCGCGCTCCGCCCCTGGCCTACATCAGCGGCACCCTGGGAACGCTGATTGGAGCCGACCTGCTCAGCCTGCTTACCCCCGGAATACTGCCTGCCCTCTCGCCGCTGGAGCTGCACCAGGCCAAACCTCTGGTTCTCTCCATCGGCGGAGCCGGAGTCTTCGACGGAATATTCCTGACGGGCATCATCGCCGTGCTTCTGGCAGCAGGAATCGTCTGCCTCTTGCGGGGAAATTGCAGGGAGGAGAGGAGATGACTAACGGGAAGGCGAGCCTATCTCAACTCATGCAGCAGTTCAAACAAGAGCGGCCAACTCCTTATTCAGCCTATCCGCCCTGGCCGCAAAAGGTCTGAGATTCTTCTTCCGGTTTACACTCTGGAAATGCCTAATTTGTTTAAGGGGGGCACTCCCGCAGAATATATATCGAAGGCAAACACAATTAGAGATAAACACAATTAATAATGGGATTTAGAAGGAGATTTGTTATCCATTATGATGAAGGGATTAGCAGAGCTTGTGGCGAGTCATGAAGATTGGCTGATGCACAAGGTCCTCGCTTACGCAAAGGGGAGCGGTTACACCAGGTATACCTCGACTTTAGCCGAAGCCTGGAGAACCTCCATATCCGGCTTATCCCAATCACTTCTGGAGTGCCTGAAGAACCAATCAAGAGTGCCGGAGCTTCTGCCAGACGAGGACTATACGAGTGACCCTATTGCCACTTTCGGCATCCTTGAGGCGAAAAGACACCGCAGCCGGGGTGTAAGCTTAGGGATGTTCTTGGGTCTGATGAAATATTACCGTCAGAGCTACATCGACCTTGTCGTGCAAGCTGGCTTTGGGATCGAAGAGGTGCGATTATTTCGCTTGACGGTCGATCGATTCTTTGATCGCATCGAGCTTGGCTTCTGCACGGAATGGAACCGTCTGACCGAGAATCAGACGATAATGGAGCTGCAATCCACTAATCGTAGCATGACCAACGAGAAGAACAAGTACCTGACCATATTCGAGAGCATCAGAGATCCTGTCTTTTTAATTGATAAGGAAAATCGCATTGGAAACATGAACCAAGCTGCTTCGGAACTATTCTTCGGCATCAGCGTCCCAGGATCTACATACTACGATAATCAAACGACCAGGGAGTCTTTTTCCTGGATTGCAGATGAGTTAGTTGAATTAGATGCAAGCGGCCAAATGGAAGTTATTTTTGAGAAACAGATAACCATTGGCAAGGGCATCTTCCAATTCCAGATCAAGATTAAGCAGATGCTCGATGTTAGCGAGAAATTCAGTGGCAAGATCGTTATGCTCAACGACATCACCGAGCGCAAGCTGGCGGATGAAGCATTGCGAGATAGTGAACTAAGGCTAAGGACTATTTTCGATACCTCCGGCGCGGGAATAATTATAGTTGACACCAAAGGGCAGATCACGCAAGCCAACCAGCGGATGACCGAGCTGTTTTCATGCCCGCTGGAGGCAATGATCGGCACACCATATCCTGCCTTTGTTCATCCTGATGAACGCCAGGAGGGAACAAGAATCATGCAGGCGATGATGGAAAATAAGGTCGATACTGTCCATACACAGCGACATTATCTCCGCAAGGATGGAAGCGATTTCTGGGGATATTTGAACGGACGCCGCATGGTAGGATCGAATGGTGAGTTCACAGGTTTATTAGGTATTATATCAGATATCACCGACAACAAGCGTGCTCTGGAAGCACTGCGCGATTCGGAACAGCGCTTGTCCGATATCATTGATTTTCTGCCTGATGCTACATTTGCTGTGGACCGGGAAGGAAAGGTCATCGCCTGGAACCGGGCCATTGAGGAGATGACCAGCGTGCAGAAGGCTGAGATGATGGGTAAGAACAATTTCGCTTACACAATCCCATTCTACGGCGAACGCCGACCGATCCTCATCGACCTTATCTTTATGGATCGGAAGGAGATTGAAGAGAAATATTACTATATTTTGAGAAAGGGTGATCAACTGATTGCAGAGACCTTCATTCCCATGCTAAACGGCAGGAAAGGCGTATTCCTCTGGGGCATTGCGTCTCCACTGTACGATAGCGGCGGCTCTGTCGTGGGTGCAATTGAGTCCATACGTGACATCTCCCGGTATAAGGAAAATGAGGAAGATCTGCAAATAACCAACCGGCAGCTGGAAATTGCCACTGAGCATGCCGAACAGATGGCCGAGCAGGCCAGGCAGGCCAATGCGGCCAAGTCCGAATTCCTGGCCAACATGAGCCATGAGATCCGCACGCCAATGAATGCGGTCATAGGCATGACAAACCTTCTCCTGTACGAGAACCTCAATCCGAGGCAGAAGGAGTGCGTTGAAACCATTGGTAACAGCGGCGAAGCTCTGCTATCTATAATCAATAACATTCTCGACCTCTCCAAGATAGAAGGAGGTATGATGGAGCTTGAGCATCAGCCGTTTGCCCTCCGAAGCACTATTGAAGAGTCCCTGCATCTCATTGCTGCTATTGCATCAGAAAAAGGCCTGAACATGGCATATAATATCGACAAGAATACTCCGAGGGTGATTTTGGGCGATCCTACCAGGCTCCGCCAGATTTTGATCAATTTGCTCAGCAACGCAGTGAAATTTACGGAAAAAGGCGGAGTGGTAATCTCGATCTTCAGTAGAAAGCTCGAAAAAGACAACTATGAAATTCATTTTGCCGTGATGGATACGGGAATTGGGATTCCTGAAGAGAAGCTGGGCCGCTTATTCCAGTCGTTTTCCCAAGTTGATGCTTCGACCACACGCAGGTACGGCGGCACAGGCCTGGGCTTGGTTATAAGCAAGAAACTCGTTGAGATGATGGATGGGAGAATATGGGTAGAGAGTGAGGCTGGCAAAGGTTCCACATTTCATTTTACAATTCAGGCCAACTCGACACTCAAGGATCCGATTGATACTCTTAAGCCCGTTTTTTGCTCCGAGGCAGATCTCCAGAAGAACTTAGACCATGACTTGTGCATACTACTTGCTGAAGATAACAAAGTTAACCAGATGGTAACCCAGAGAATGCTCAATAAACTGGGGTATAGCGCCGATGTAGCAGTCAATGGCAACGAGGTCCTGCAAGCCCTGGAGCGTCAGACTTACGATGTGATTCTGATGGATGTATTGATGCCTGAGATGGATGGGCTGGAAGCTACCAAAGCCATACGCCAGAGATGGCCGGATGGACCTAAGATCATCGCTATGACCGCATCTGCTCTTGAGGGGGATAGAGAGAAGTGTATGGCAGCAGGCATGGACTGTTATCTCACTAAGCCCGCAAAAATTGAGGATCTGAAGTCCGCTCTGCTTTTTGTGGCAAGCAAACGGAATAATTAAATCAAGTAAACTTTTCTTTTAGTAAATTTAGTTTTTTAAACAACTTTAAATAATATATCCTAGTATGCGACGGTGGTGATTGATTTTGGGAATCATTGATGATGCTGTAGCGAGGAAGATAACCGAAGAGATGAGGATCGTAGCAGAAGACGAAAGAGTTGCTCCCGAGTTTATCTGTAGAGGCATCGCCAGCGGTAATATTGTCATTCCACGCAGCCCTTATAGGTACACGAAGCCAGTCGGCATCGGCAAAGGACTCCGAACCAAGGTGAATGCTTCTATCGGAACGAGCAGCGATATCGTGGACGTTGAGATGGAGGTCGAAAAGGCTCGCGTGGCGGAACAGACCGGGGCCGACACTCTGATGGAGCTATCGACGGGAGGAGACTTCAGAGAAATCCGCAGGCGAGTTGTGGAAGCAACCACATTGAGCGTGGGAAGCGTCCCTCTGTACCAGGCGTTCATTGAGGCCATAAGAAAGTACGGCGCCGGGGTGGACATGCCTGAGGATGATCTTTTCAGGGTCACGGAAGAACAGGCAAAACTCGGCACGAACTTCATGGCCATCCATACAGGGATTAACAACATCTGCATAGAGAGGCTCAAGCGCCAGGGTGGAAGGTTCGGCGGTGTCTGCAGTCGGGGTGGAGCCTTCATGATCGGCTGGATGCTTCACAACGAAAAAGAGAATCCCCTTTACAGCGAGTTCGACTATCTCCTGGAGATCCTTAAAGAGCATGAGGTGACTTTGAGCTTGGGCAACGGCCTGCGGGCTGGAGCGGTCCACGATTCGACTGACCGAGCCCAGATCCAGGAGCTGATAATAAATGCGGAGCTTGCTGATAGAGCCCAGGCCGCAGGTGTCCAGACTATAGTCGAGGGCCCTGGGCATATCCCCATAGACGAGATCGAAGCTAATGTTAAGGTCATGAAGAGGATGACCAACGAACGGCCTTTCTATATGCTCGGCCCGTTGGTCACAGATATAGCTCCAGGCTATGACCACATAGTGGCGGCCATAGGTGCGAGCCTTTCAAGCGCATATGGTGCGGACTTCATCTGCTATGTCACACCTGCTGAGCATCTGGCACTGCCAAACGTGGATGATGTCAGGCAAGGAGTTGTCACTGCCAGGATAGCAGCCCACATCGGCGATATGGTCAAGAACAACGCCCGCGGTCAGGACCTGGAAATGGGAAGGGCTAGACGCGATATGCTCTGGGAGAGACAGTTCCAACTCGCCATTGATCCCGAGACTGCCAAGCAGGTAAGGAACGAGAGAGCACCATCTGACAGCATGGTCTGTACCATGTGTGGAGATTATTGCGCCCTAAAGATAATAAAAGAAAATATAGATCTGAGGCGTTAGTTGCCGAAGTCAAACTGCGGCGGCGCACCACGCCACATGAAGATTGTACTGAATCGATCGGGTCTATTGGATATGCATGTCCTTTATCCCCGATGCAAGCATCGGAGTATTACCTAAAAATTAAATCGCAGAAGGATATAAGAGGATTTAGATGCAGATAATAACGCTACAGAGTGGATCCAATTGGACAAGAACCTTCTAACGGCTGCAATTGCTGGCGAAGAGGTCCCGGTTATCGACGAAGTGGCTAAAACAGAAGGGGTGAAGCCCGATTTCCTCCGAAGGCAGATCGCCTCCGGACGCGTCGCTGTAATGCTGCGAGATGGAAAGCCCTCCTTGGGCATAGGTGAAGGCCTAAAGACAAAGATCAATGCTAACATAGGGACCTCTGCGGCGGTTTTTGATCAGGACATTGAGGTTGAGAAGGCAAGGATCGCAGAAAAATACGGAGCGGATACCATCACCGACCTCTCAATGGGAGGCAATATCGATGAGATCCGACAAAGAATCTTAGAGGAGACAACAGCGCCTTTAACGACCGTGCCTATATACCAAACAGTTGTCGAGGCAGGCTCATTTAAGGCCATAACCGAGCAAGATCTTATCCGGATGATCAAAAAGCATGTTAGCATGGGGATTTCATCCATCGTCGTCCATGCAGGCTTCACCCATAAGATGCTGGAGAAGCTCAGGAACACGAAGAGGATAATGGGCATGGTGTCCAAAGGCGGATCCTTCACATCGGCATGGATGTTGCAGAGCGGCAAGGAAAACCCATTTTGGTCCCATTTCGACGAGATATGCGAGGCTCTCTCTCGGAAGAATGTCGTGCTTTCCCTCGGGAACACCATGAGGAGTGGGTGCATCCACGACCACATGGATGGGCCACAGGAGATGGAGATGGACATGAACGCAAAGCTGGCCAGGAGAGCGAATGAGCTGGGCGTTCAGGTTATCATTGAGGGTATGGGTGGGCATGTCAGCCCAGAGAAGATACCTGCCTATGTCGCTCATTACAAGAAGAAGACCGATCATAGGCCGTTGTTCGTTGCAGGCCCGCTTCCGCTCGACATCGGTGTTGGGTATGACCATATCTCAGGGTGTGTCGGCGGATCTCTTGCGGCTGGCGCTGGAGCTGATTACCTCTGCTACATCACTCCCTCCGAGCACCTCGCCCTTCCCAATGTGGCTCAGGTCAGAGAAGGAGTGGTGGCCTTTAAAATAGCAGCTCACATAGGAGATACCCTGAAGTACGGCCCGAGGCCCGAGGACGAGAATTTAGCCAGGTGCAGAAGGGCGAGAGATTGGGAAGGTCAATTTATTGCTGCCCTAGATGGTGACAGGGCGAGGGAGATACATCATCGAGATAAAGCAGAGACCTGCTCCATGTGTGGGAAGTACTGCGCAATACTCATCATGGAAAGCTATCTGAAATAATATTTAGGCGATTGGCTTTCAGGAGATGACAAAGATAATCAAAAAAAGGAGACTATCTCGAATTATTTATGGATCGGCAAGAAACTGGGTCAGGAATGGTGTGCCTGGATAGTTGCTATCTATCGTCCCTAACGAGAAATCCTTACCAAAATGATGTTGGGCGGCATATTTTGGAATGACAATTCCATTCTGGTAATTCATAATATGAGCACCTACGGGATAGTACTGAAGCATCATTGTCTCGCTCGATCCCCCACTGGAGAGAGAAATCGGCGCTACACGAGGTATGATGCGGGCAAAGGTAGATGGTGCGCGAATGTTCGTTTGAGGCATAACATAAATTTTAGGCGCAACTGAAGGTGAAGGGAAATCGTTTGGTGCATAAGTGCCTTTTACATCTATTACCACAGGGTTGCTCTCCTTGCCGTTTATGGCATAGGACAATACGTGTCTCCCTGGTGTATTTGCATAGAAAGGCAGACGATCGTAACCCAGGAAATGATTGCTGTAGTTAAGAGTGCTTCCATCCGGATATTGATCACAAAGTGTGCCGTCGCCTTCTTTTGCAGCTAGCACCACAAGAAACGCGGTTGATCCCTGGGCAACTTCCAGATGCTTTGTCCAGCCATCTGGTCCCTCTATCCGCAGGCTATTTCCTGTAGTCCCTTGAACTGCAGAACAACATAGCAATAAAACGGATATTAATATTATCGAATACAGTCTATTTCTTTTCATAATTTCACCTCAGGTCCTAATACTCTTGCTCACCAACTAATTATAAATGTAACTCATACTATTTGAAAAATTAGGTGCCAGCATTTGCCCGCCCTGGTCAGGAATTCTATATAAAGTATTTTTTCCAGGTGGAATTGCGCGTTCTAACACATGAAAAAAGAATTTTGGCCTGTAAAAATGATGCTCCCGTCGGGAATAGATCTATTTTCTACTCAGTAAAAGCTTTATAGGATAGCGTTTATTTCAATCCCAATGGCTAATCCTATTCCTGATAAAACCCGTTATACCTATGTCTATCATCCCTCTAGACCACATAAGGAGAGATGGGAAAAGCTAGCAGCAAAGGCCCATACATCCCTTTCAAAGTACATCATCTCGATAGTGGATGGTGTAATTGATGAGAAAGAGGAGTTAGCGCCGCGACATGTGCGCGAGCTGTCAGGCCTGAAAAATGAAATAAACACAATGCGCGAAGATCTCCAGAGAAAAAATATCCTCTTAGAGCGATATGAGGCAGAACTAAAACGCTACCGTGCGGCTCCATGGCTAAAGTCGGATTTTGCAGGCTCCCGGAGGTTGAGCGAGGACCTCGTTAGAGTTCTCAAGACACGCCGGCATGTGGATAAATCACAGCTAATCGAGGCGCTAGGAGTGGATTTGAGAGAGACCGATCTGATCAAAGCCATTGATGGCCAACTGGAAACCCTCGAGGGATTCGGTGTGGTTAAGGCAGTAAACGATAATTTGCAGTGGGTTGCTTGATGGCCGAAGATCTGATAGCCCGCTACCTGGAAGACTGCGAAGTGCGCGGCATGGCTCCCGGCTCCATATCTCGCTACAAATCAGTCTTACGGATCTTCCAGGCATATCTAGTCGAGCGCGGAGCTGAGATCCAACTGGCAGAACAAGCGGATAGGGAGGAATTGCGGGGCTTCATAGAGCATATGCGAAAAGATCGAGGAGCTTCGCAGAAGACCATAGAGAGATACTTCAGTACCCTCTCCAGCTTCTACGATTTCCTGATCTTTGAGGGCCTGATATCATCTAATCCGGCTCTGATTATCCGCAAACGCTACCTGAAGCGCTACAAAGAAAATGGAGATAGCCATGAAAGGCAGCTCATCAGTGTGGAAGATGCCGGCGCGATGATCAGGGACTCACCCACTATCAGGGATAAGGCTATGCTTGGATTGCTCTTTAAGACAGGGATGAGACGCGGTGAGCTGCTCTCACTGGACTTGGGCGATGTTAATCTGGTTGAGAATACAATACGCCTAAAGCCTACCGCAAAAAGAAGCAACCGGACGCTGTTCATGGACGACGAGGCGGCCTATCTCCTCAGGCGATGGCTCCGGGTCCGAGAGGGCGTGAACAAGAGGAATGAAGTTGCCTTATTTCTCAGCTCATGGGGCTACAGGATCAGCCGCAATGATGTCTATCGAGCTGTGACAGAGGCAGCTAAACATGTGGGATTGCACAACCCAAAATCGGAGCGACTGGAGGATCACTTTTCACCTCATGCTTGCAGGCATTGGTTCTGTACCCATCTCTTCCGGGCAGGGATGCGAAGGGAGTACATCAAGGAGCTGCGAGGCGATAGCAGGAAAGAGGCATTTGATCTGTATAATCACATTGATTTGAAGGAGCTGAAAGAGGCTTATCTGGCCTGCATCCCACAGTTGGGGATATAGATTTGCAGGATGATTCCACAATGAGAAAAACATTTAACTTAAATGCCCTATCAAATAATCATGATACCTCTTGATCCAAAAAGGCCGTCGAAGTTAGAGCTCCCCGATCCACATCTTGCGGGGGCTGCATTTCTAGCATGGCTTTCAAAACAGGGTCAAGAGGCGGATCTTTCAGATTGCTTGGACAAGTGGGATCTTCATAACAGAAATAAGCCAACAAAAGAGTTGGTAGGTGTTGGTCTGGACGATTTTATCAAATACCTGGGACCAGAACTTATTATAAAGGGCAGACGCAACTACGGTGAAATCGTGAAATTGACACCCAAAGGGGTGGATTGGGCAGCCGAGTGGGCGATAGAATATAAGGTCCAGCGATGGCACCATGGCACGCAAATTCCTAGAAAATATTGAAGAGAAATAATAATTTTGGTTCAGGAGAAAGCTTATATTTACCCTATGAAGAGTAACATCATACAAACCGCCAGAGCGAGGTTAAAAAATGAATGAATATGAGAACATGGGACGAGAGCAAAGATTACCATATGGCGGACTGTTTGGGGACTCCAATCTAATTAAGGTAATTGAGCAAGTTATTGCAGATCCTGATATAGAATATCGTCCGATCGACTTGGAGAAGCTAACAAAGGAATCTGCGCCAACCGTTAGGGCGTCTTTAAAGATCTTAACCTCGTTGGGGTTGTTGAAGAAGGATGAGAGTGATAGTCAGCACCCGGTTTATATGGTAGATATTGAGTCGAAAAGGTATATAGCATTGACCTTGTTAGCTTATGCCGTTTTAGATGATAAGAATGGCACCGATACAATGGATAAGGTCATTGCAGACTACCTTACGTCGATCCTTCGAGAGGCAATACAACCACGTGTCTATAGCACCACTGAAAACGATATTCCCAAATTAGCAATACAGGAGCATTGGAATGCATATGTGGTCGAGAAAAAAACAGATACCATATATGCAGTGAATGCAGAAGGCGAAACTGCGACAAATGGATGGCTAACGCTCACAGAAAGATCAACGGGAAAAGATGCACAGAAAACCAGCTTTGGTAATGGAGGTAATCGTGTCGCCGCAGCGTGAGGATTTCTTTAAAAAGGAGTTAGTCGAAGAGCTGAGGAGAGTAGAGGCTCTGGTTCGGCAAGAACCCTCCATAGAGAAGAAGATTTATTACTTCTCTGCAGCTTATGGAATAACCAACAGGACCTTTAGATACTCGTTCTCCAAGGAGGTGCTCATAGCTGACCTCTTGCTTAACGGCATATACAACATGATGGTGGAGCGGCTAAACTTAGTCAAAGGCGGAAACTGTACGGTATCCATCGATCCTATGATATTTGAGATAATCTGTGACGGACTGAGGGATTTGGCGGATGGTTTCGAGTCTGGTACAGGCATCTTTGAAGCCCTTCAAACGATTACTGCTGCTGCATACTCGATGACGGGTCCTGGTAATTATCTTCGAGAAAAGGGCGATCTGAAATTATAAGTGACCCTCGCGATCACCTCCGGCCCGGCCTGCATGTACCCGGCCTACAGATACCTATTCTTCCCGGCCGGTTTACGCATTTCATTTAGTAGTGTCACATCAATAGCAAAGTACTTATATTATGTGACACTACTATTATATAGTGAAATGAGATGACCCACAACACACCAGCCAGAGAGGAAGCGAGGGGATTGAGACAAAAGGCTCGTGCCCTCGCTCGGGAGAGCAAGGCATTGGAAAGCATCGAGGGTGCGGCCCATCTGGCCGGGAAGAGACATGCTGAGGCGGCCAGGCTACAGGAGCAGTCCCGCGAGCTACAGGAGCAGGCCAGGCTGGAAGATCTCACTGTGTGGGCGGACTCGATAGTTAAGCAGACCAAAAAGGGCGAGAAGAAATATGAGCGCTGGCTGGCCGGCTGGCGGGAAGGCAATATGATCCGCAAGGTCTACCTGGGATCCTGCAAGAAGATGAGCCAGGAGGAGGCGCTGCAGAAAGCCAGGAAGATGAAGGCGAAGGCGCTGGAGGCTCGCTCCACGGATTGATTCCACGGGAAAACCCCTTATATCTAAATTTCTATAGTAAGTCGCTGACGGGTAACAAACGTCACCTCCCAGATGAGATGGCTAGGACCTCCGGTTCTGGCCATTTGCATCATCGCTTGGGATTTGCTTTGCAACCGCCTTTCAAGATCGCGCGCTTTTACCGGCCGCCTGACGTTTTCCACATGTGGGCTGTCATGCATAACGTTCTACATGTGGTTAATTACAACAACATTCTCCCTATGCGGGGCACTCCCGACTGGCAGGGAGAGATGGTATAGCGTTGAGCAGAAGGTGGGGTGGAGAGGCCTAAAGGTTTTCAGTCAGCCCCCAGCGTCCTGTGTTGTCCTGCACGCAGCCCAGTTGATGCACTCTGAGACGCACGCGACTGGGTCTCAAGTCCAATCTCTCGGAGATCTCACAGGTAGTGGCCGGCCCTTCCCAGAGGATTTCAAGCACGCGCTGGCGCTCGTTTTCTATCGAGGCGTGCTCCCTCTGGCTGTCCGCTGCTTTGCGCTTCTCTCTGAGAATGTCCATGAGGGATCGGGCCGGACCATCTCCTTCCACCAATGGTGTTTTGTGGACGAACTGACATAAGCATTTGTCTCCATCGTTCTTATGTAACTGGTCCATAAGAAAAGATCAGATCCGTTACATAAGAATGCCCACGCCTCTAACAGCTCGCCAGGGTGTAGTCCTGCTGGCTGGCGAGGCAGGAGCGCTGGGGGGCATCGAGGGAGCTGCCCTGCCAGCATGCCGTCTTCTCAGAAGGACAGGAACACCTGCTAAGCCTGACTCGAGTGGTCCTCTCCACCTAATCTTGCCCTTCTGCACCACGGGGAATCGATAGTGTTCAAGCCATAACTTGTGAGGCAACAAACAGAAAAAT
>JALNZQ010000226.1 GCA_023229165.1 Methanothrix sp. | reverse complement strand
CAATTGTTACCTGGTGGGAAATGGTATATTTAGTTTTCCCAATAACCTCAAATATTATCCTAATTGTGATAACTAGAGATTATATTTTCCGAAGGCATTTCTATCCTGGTGTGATAGGCCACTATGTCCACAATATTTATATGATAACAATTGTTAATACAGGGCCCATTAGCTGAGGAAAAGAGATGTTTGGGTTGGAAATATTGATTCTATTACAGATCGCAGTGATGCTGGCCGTTGCCCTTGTTTTCGGCGGCTTGATGAAGAGATTGCATCAGCCTCCTGTCCTGGGGGAGATCCTTGGCGGCATAATCCTGGGTCCAACCATACTCGGCGCAGTAGCGCCGGCGATGCAGTCCGAGCTATTTCCACCCTTTGGAGAACCATCCAGGACACTTCATGCCGTTGCTTATCTGGGATTGATCTCGTTCGTGTTCATCGCCGGCCTGGAGCTGGACCTGACCTGCATGAGGCGCCGGAGCAGGAGCACTCTGATAACCAGTGTCTCCAGCGTCATCCTTCCTTTTGCTTTGGGCTACGCAATGGTTGTTCTGATGCCGCAGCTCTGGAGCATTCCGGTTGAAGATCAGGGCATATTTGCCCTTTTCATGGGAACAGCTCTATCCATATCCGCCCTCCCGGTAATCGCCAGGATTCTTATGGATCTCGATCTCTTGAAGACTGAACTGGGGGGAATAATTATGGGCGCTGCAACCATAAACGACATAGTTGGCTGGTCGATTTTTGCTTTGATTCTCAGCAGCATGAAGACGAACAATAGCCTTGGTCTGAATCTGGGACTCACTGCCGGAGTCCTGGTCGTGACCATCGGCATACTTTATCTTATCGAGAAGAACAGAGCCTGGCAAAAGTCACCTCTTGGAGGTGGGATCATAGATCTCATTGCTTTTAGCATGCTGGCAGCGTCAATTGCATCAGAGTTCGTGGGCGCGCATGGCATTTTTGCAGCATTCCTGGCAGGTGTGATTCTCTCTCTAAGACGCTCTCGAAGAGATCTCATCTTGAAGAAGGCCTATCTTCCGGTTATGATCATATTGGCACCGATCTATTTCGTATCGATCGGGCTTAAAACCAATTTTGCGACAAACTTTGATCTGGCCATAGTCCTGCTGGTATTTTCCGTTGCCTGCATCGGCAAGATCCTTGGGACGGGGCTGGGAGCCGTGATTGGAGGGATGACAGAACGAAAGGCATTGGCGGTCGGCTTTGGATTGAATGCACGGGGCGCGATGGGGATAGTGCTGGCAACGGCAGCTCTCGATTATGGACTAATCGAAGGGCACATTTTTGTGGCTCTGGTGATCATGGCATTGACGACAACGATGATCTGTGGCCTGGCCCTGCCCCGGCTGATGAATACGAGGCCGCTAAGCCGAAAGGCCTGGGAGCCGATACCTTTGCACGAACAAATCGGAAGCTATAATTATTGTGAAAATTAAACAATAACAATGGCAGAAGACTTATTCACGGGATCATACCCACCTTTCAGCCGGCAAGCTTCGGTCGGGTTTATGCAGCCTACGGCGGCATATTCATAGCTCTCTCAATCCACTGGGGCTGGCAGATAGACAGGATCGTGCCGGATAGGTTTGATTTGATAGGGGGCACAATCGCCCTCGTAGGAGTAATAATCATCGTGTACTGGCCGCGGGCTTGAACTGAAGGCGACCTAGCGCGCACTTTATGCATTCAAAAGAGAAAATGGAGTTGAAGGCTGATGATGAAATTGGATGAGGATATCGAGATGTACGGAAGAATGGCAGTGGCCCTGAATATTCTGGAAGGCTGCCAGGAGTTTGCAGCAATCATCCCTGAGGTAAGGACCAATTTGGCTTACGCCCGCGCCAATGCTAAGACCCGATACGAGGTTTTGGCAGTAGATGGCCGCATAACAGTGGTGAACGGCTTGCCACATGCGGCGGGCAAGCCCAGATTTGGAGCCTCCAGCCACATGGCGCGCTTGATCATAGAGATAAGAAAGGTTGAACCTGCTATTCGAGCGGGAGTGGACTTTGCCAATGATCCCAGGTTGGCTCTATGGCTGGAAAATTACTGCAAAACCAAAGGCTGGATCTTCAGTGCGATCGATCGAGGTAATGAGCCCGAAGAGATTAAGCAAGCAGAAGGCGCAAGCATGCCCTGGAAGGTGGCCGAAGCGGTAAGAGCCGCGGGTGGCTGCGTGCCCAAGATCTTCTACGAGACTGGAGCCATCGGCAAGGAGCCGGTATCTGTTCTCGTGGGCAGAGATCCCATTGAGGTAGCGGAACAGGTCTCTGAAATAGCGAGGATCTATCATGGATAAGACGAAAATTGGAAAGATTGACCTGGACACATTCCAGTCCTTCCTTCTGCAACGTCTGGGAAAAAAGGATCCCACTGTTTTAGTGCCGCCCCTAACAGGCGTGGATGCCGCCGTGATCGACCTGGGGCACGATCAGATGTTAGTGATTGCAGAAGACCCAATTCTTGCCATACCGGGACAACCATGGGGGATGTTTGGCTGGTACACGGTACACATTGGAGCCAGCGATGTGGCGGTAATGGGCGTCAAGCCGAGATATCTGACCTATTCCCTTTTGATGCCCCCGGAGACAAGTGATGAGGACTTCAAGACCATAGTGAATTCCATTCACGAAGCCGCTTTGGAGCTTGATATTGCCATCGTTGGCGGACACACAGGATACTATCCGGGATTCGCCGCACCGACGATAGGAGGAGTGACCGTCTTCGCTGTGGCAGAACGAGGAAAATACATAACGCCTGGTGGAGCGAGGTCTGGAGATGATGTGCTCCTCACCAAAGGTCCGGCCATTGAGACCGCAGGCCTGCTGGCAGTGTTGAGGGAGAAGGAGTTGCTGAAGAAATATCCTGCATCGATGGTTGATAAGGCCAAGGCGCTTTGTCGGCAGATGACGGTTGTCAAGGACGCATCATTGGCAATGGAATGTGGAGGTGTTTCCGCCATGCATGATGCAACCGAAGGCGGCGTCATCGGAGGGCTATTCGAGATCGCCAACGCCAGCGGTGTGGGCATGGAAATAGATGAATCTCTGTTTATCTATCCGGCCGAGATAAAAATGATCTGTGACGCATTCCAGATTGATCCCGTGGCAGCGATCGCAGAAGGCTCTCTCTTGATCACAGCCCGCCCTGAGAGTTCTGCAGATATATTGAGCAGGCTTAAGGCCGCAGGCATAGAGGCATCAGTAATAGGAAATGTAACATCCGATCCCAGGATAAGAACTATGAAACGGCTTAATGGTGAAGTCGTACCCCTGCAAATACCTAAGCAGGATCCCTTCTGGCCGGTATTCTTTGAAAGCGTTAAATTGAGCACTAATTAGCATCTGATTAGGGTTGGGAAGAAAGTCACAAAGCAGCAGGAGGATTTCGCCAGGGAGGTTTTCCGGGTCTCGCCAAATTACTGCACCGGCCTTCCGGCAGGTGCAGCCTGTCTGGGACAGGGAAGAGATCGAGATGAGACTCAACGCTTCATCGGTGATTATCATTTAGGTTTATCATAAATCATAGCTAATCCATCATGGAATTGTGTTGCTAATATGCTATAATAAAAATTATATAATCCATATATAAAAATTATTAGTGGAATTACAAACAAATATGCTAAAATGATCTCAGTTGGAATTTTTAGAATGCTATCGATGCCGCTTACTAATAGCCAAATAGAAGAGAATAAAAACCAAATTATAATAAAAAGTATTGAAATAGCAATTGGAAAATCGTAATAAAATTCAATCTCAGCAAGAAAGCCTTTGTGCTCTAATAATCTATTGAAGGCTGTGGTGGATATAGTATCGCGTCTGATTTTTAATATGACACCAATTATAGCCACCTCTAATGCTATCGGTGCGCAGGTAAAGGTCATATTTGGTGCAGAATCTCTCCACCAAGAGATGTTACAAAATTTTAGTGCCACTAATAGTAAGTAAATAATTCCTATTAATATCGAAGCATGCGCGTCTGTGCCATGCCTGCCAAGAAGTGCTTTGATGCCGCCTAATTTTTTAATCTTATATTTTAAGTAAAATCTCTCTAAAGACATATTGTCATTCAACTCGATCTATTTATATATTTTCCTAATTTTCTTAAGATGCCGCTAATAAATCCTTCTGAATCCTCATGCTTGGCTTTTTCAATCGCATCTTGAATAATTTTATCATTTGTATTAATGACCATTCGTGCACCATCTTTTAGTCCAACTATCCTACTTTCACCATATCCTCCATCAGATAATGAAATGGCACTCATTATATGTGATCCATTATCTCTGTTTAATCCATTAAGTGAATTGCTTTTCGATAAAAATTGAGCAGAATATTCGTCAGTTTGTTCATTCCTTAAAAAGTTTTCAATTTTTTCAAAAGTTGGTTTGGGACTCGGATTTGATTTCTTGTACGTGTTTAGCCCTCACTTAAATTTCTAAAAATTTCCATCAAAATTCATTTAGACCAGAAAAATTAAGTAATATAATCGTAATATTCTTTTATTGGGAGT